>JAHKBC010000290.1 GCA_018825725.1 Candidatus Omnitrophota bacterium | reverse complement strand
GGTATTCCTTTTCCGCGCGAGAATAGTCGCCTTTTAAATAATATGCATCGCCTAAACCCAGCCTGGCTTCATCCTTAAGATTACTCTTTGGTAACTCCTTTAGAATTATCTCAAATATATCCGAGGCCCTGAGATAATTGCCATCTTTAAGATAACTTAAACCCAGCAGATAATACAACTCGTCTGAGCCGGAAGTATGATGGCTGGTTACCGCCAACAACTTTTCCCCTTCCTTAATTGCAGATTTAAAATCCTGGTTTAGAAAATAAACCTTAACCTTGTCTATCTGCAGGCAATAACCTGCCTGATACCAGAATAACAAGATTAGGAATATGATTACTTTACGCATTTCTTCTTTTCAAGAGATATGGACTTTTGTAAGTTTAACACCAAGGCATGCCTTTTTTCCTTATCCTCTTTTGAAACATCATCAATAAAGCTGGATGCCTGGGTATGCGGCCGGGGTGAATATTTAAAGATAAAGGCAGAGTCAAACCGGATATCCTTTACTAGATTAAAGGTGCCCTGGAAATCTTTTTCGTCTTCACCGGGGAATCCCACGATGATATCCGTAGTTAACACACTGTCTTTTACTATTTTACGATACTTATCCACCAACTCCAAATAATATTCTCTGGTATATCCGCGGTTCATCCTTTCCAATATTTTGTTTGAGCCGGATTGCACAGGTAGATGCAGATATTTCGTCAATTTATCCAATTCAGCCATAGCCTTAAATAATTCCGCAGTAGTATCCCTTGGATGAGAAGTAATAAAACTAAATTCCTGTATACCCTCAATCCCATTAACTAATTGTAATAATTTTACAAAGTCAACTGATGGTTGAATGCTTTTAGCTTGCGACTTATAAGCATTCACATTCTGTCCTAAAAGCGTGATCTTGGTTAAGCCCCTAGCGATCGCTAATTCAATCTCCTTAATTATATCCTGGTAATCCCGGTTATGTAACTCGCCGCGCACATAAGGAACTACGCAATAAGAGCAATAATTAGAACATCCTTCGGAAATAACCACATAGGCATGCTCTTTATCTTCGTAACAACCTGTATGATAAATTTCTTCCGGCCTGATTTTACTATCAGTCTCCCAGATTTTATGTTCGAATAGATTATTTACTGAAGACTGAGAGCTGACAGCTGAAAGCTTATCGATAATCTCCGGTATCTTAGCGATATCGCTGGGGCCGACTACAAAATCAATTGCAGGCGAGCGTTCAAACACAGCTTCTTTATAATTCTGCCCCATGCAGCCAACCAGGCCAATAATTGGCTTTCGGTCGATAGTCGACAGTCGACGGACTATGGACCGTGGACTGTGGACTGTGAACTTTTTTGCAATTCTGCCTATCTCGCTCCATACTTTATCTTCAGCATGTTGACGAACAGAGCAAGTGTTGAAGATAATGATATCCGCCTGTGTAGGCTCAGAAACAATTACATAGCCAGACTTTAGCAATAATCCGGCTATAACCTCCGAATCCCGGACATTCATCTGACATCCGAACGTGACCAAAAGTATACGCTTTCCTGCCGATGAGGCTGGTAGCTTCTCTTGGCCTTTTCCGTCGGAATCGCCTCTTTGTTCGCTATTTCGCTCTTTTTCAGACATTTCATCCCCTCTTCGTAACACATTTTCCAAGGCTCGTTAATATCGACCTTGACTATCTCCTGATTTTGAATGTAGATTGCCTTAAAAATGATCCGCATAAACGTCTTGACCAAATAATCCTTCTGCTCGTCCTTCGGATTACTCCTAAGGCGCACCAAGAAATCTTGCGTGGCCTTGACCAGATTAACCGAATTGCGCCTCTCAAGCACCTTTATCTGGATTGCCTTCACGTCCTGCTTTAACTTCTTCTCCTCATTACGCAGAAGTTCAGCCCGCTCTTTATAAATATCAACGTTGATCTTGTCCTCCGAGAACACCTCATAGAGTACCTTCTGCCTCTCAATATTCTTGCTAAGCGCCGTCTGTTTTGCGTCCAGTTCATCAATCAAATGCTGTTCCGGCTCGGTCGCGGTCATCTTGATCGCGTCACCCAATTCCTCGATGACATGAAGGTTTTTACTTATGATATCAATGACATCCCAGACCTGCTTATTAACCGCGTCAGCCGTAACCGATTTATTATGGCATTTGACATACGACACACCCACAGACGCGCAACAATACCACGGGCGCCGCTCTTTGGTGCGATGATTGACCGTTAACGTCAGTCCGCGGTAATTCCGCCCGCAACTATTGCATTTCAAAACACCGGATAAATGATAAACATTATTCCGGAACCGAACAACAGCGTTCGTGCGATTGGTAGCCAGACGCTTCTGGGCGGCATCAAACATCTCTTTTGATATTATCGACTCATGGGCGTTTGGCACCTCAATAACCTGAGACGGATCATTGTGG
>JAHKBC010000289.1 GCA_018825725.1 Candidatus Omnitrophota bacterium | reverse complement strand
ATGGATATTGATTACTTTAAATCTGTAAATGACGTATACGGGCATCAATTCGGCGACCTGACCCTAAAACAGCTTGCGCAGCAGTTGAGGAAAATGGTGCGTAAATATGACATTGCTATTCGTATGGGCGGGGAAGAATTTGTGATTATTTCTCCGGGTTCAGATAGGGCTATGGCAGTGAATCTGGGCGAAAGATTATTGGATGCTTTAAACCTATACAATTTCGGAAATAAGCAGCATGTGATTAAGCTAAAGCTCTCTATGGCCGTATCTTCCTACCCGGAAGATAAGATATTTTCTGGGATGGAGTTAATTAGTTCTGCAGACTCTATCTTGAGCAAGGTAAAGGAATACGGAGGAAATAAAGTTTATTCTTCGATGGATATCAAGATTCAGGAATCGCTTTCGACCAAGAAGGCTAAAAGCGTAGAGGATATAAGCATCCTGGAAGAAAAGATAGAAAAATTGACCAGGCGTTCAAATCAAAGCCTTATTGAGGCGGTTTTTGCCTTTGCCAAGACCATTGAATTGAAAGATCATTATACCGGAGAGCATGTGGAGAGAACCGTAGGTTACGCTACGGAGGTAGCCAATGCTTTGGGCCTCTCGCGCGAAGAGGTTGAGCGTATTAGGCAGGCGGCTATGCTGCATGACTTGGGCAAAATCGGTATTAGTGAAAAGATTCTTTTGAAATCCGATAAGCTTTCCAAGAACGAATTCGCCGAGATTAAAAAACATCCGCAGATTGCCGTGGAAATAATTCGTCCTATTCAATTTCTGCATAGTATCATACCGTACATACTCTATCATCATGAAAGGTGGGATGGTAAGGGCTATCCTAACGGCTTAAAAGCAGAAGAGATACCGCTGGGAGCGCGCATTATCGCTATTGCCGATGTCTATCAGGCGTTAATTTCGCATCGGCCATACCGTAAGAATTCATTCAGCAAGGAAGAAGCAATTAAAATAATCAAGATGGCTTCGGGAACCCAGTTCGACCCTAATATTGTTGATGTCTTCTGTCGGATTGCCAAGAAATTGAAATAAACCCCAACTTGAAATCTATTTGACTAACCGGTCAGACATTTGTTTAAATGATTCAATGTGCAGACATAAAAGAATAAGAATTAAAGGCGGGATATTAGAAGCCTGGCAGATTAGACTTCAGAGTAAGTTTTTTATTCTGATTAAGGGAAGAAAAGGGTATATTATGTGCGGTTATTTGAATTTGTCCTCTGCAAGCAAGGTCAAAGATGTGGCTGTAAAGGTAACAGGGGTTGGTTGTATAGAAGATGTCTTAAAGGCTAAGGCAACTGCTGTAACTTATTCAGCCAGACAATTGGGTATTTTCCCCGGTCAGCCAATAAAAGAGATTCTTAGTATTATTGCATAAATAATCCATGCGTATAGTAAGGTTTATTTACCGAAAAAAAGAATATTGGGGTAAGTTTATTAGTCCAGTGAGGATACGTTTATATACAACAACTCCTTTTCAAAGAAATTGCTATTTGATAAATAAGACAGTTGCCCTGGATGAAATCAAGCCTCTTCCGCCAGCAATTCCTTCAAAAATTATCCTGGTGGGTCTTAACTATAAGGATCACGCCCGAGAATTGAAAATGAAGTTGCCGCGTGAGCCGATTATATTTCTTAAGCCTTCAACAGCCTTGCTTGGGATGGGAGGCAAAATTTTATACCCTAAGATTGCCAGAAGGCTTGATTACGAGGCGGAGTTAGCTCTGGTTATCGGTAAACAAGCTAAGCATGTTCCCGAATCACGCGCCTTGGATTATGTTCTTGGATTTAGTTGCCTGAATGACGTTACGGCAAGGGATATCCAAAAAAAAGACGGGCAGTGGACACGGTCAAAGTCATTTGATACTTTTTGTCCCTTTGGGCCATGGTTAACCACAGGGATCGATCCGGATAATCTCAAGGTGAGGTCTTATCTTAATGGCTTATTGATGCAGGATTCGTCAACTTCTAATTTTATTTTTCCGGTAAGAAGGATTGTTTCTTTTGTTTCACAGGTAATGACGCTTCTGCCTGGAGATATTATTTCTACCGGCACTCCTGCCGGGGTCGGGCCAATGCGCGTAGGCGATGTTATTGAAGTAGAAATAGAAGGCCTTGGCAGGCTTGCTAATCCGGTAGCCGTATAAATTAATATTTTTTTCTAAACTGTTGACTTACTAAAAAAAAAGGATACAATATATGAAAATAAAGGAGGTGAAGTAGGTTGGCTTTAGCTAATAAAAACAAACAGAATATTATTGAAGGCTTCAAGACGCATTCAAGAGATACCGGTTCTTCAGAGGTTCAGATTGCCCTTTTAACCGAAAGAATAAATTCGCTTACTGGACATTTTAAGAGCCATAAAAAAGATCATAATTCCCGCAGAGGGCTATTGTGCATGGTGGGAAAGAGGCGCAGGTTACTAGATTATCTCAAGAAAAAAGACGTTAAGAAATACGAGCAAGTCTTGGAGAAATTAAACCTTAGGAAATAGGTTCGTCTTTGTCCCTCGCCAAAAACAATCAGCAATAATTAACATAGGAAGAGGTATTGATAAATATACTCGAACTATTAAATTTGGGAAAGAGGATTTAATCCTGGAAACAGGAAAAATTGCCAAGCAGGCCAATGGCGCGGTAGTAGTGCGTTATGGCGGCACGGTTGTTTTGGTTACGGCATGCATGTCTAAGGAAGCGCCGGAGGGCAAGGATTACTTTCCTCTAATGGTGGAATATCAGGAGAAGGCTTATGCCGCAGGAAGAATTCCCGGAGGATTCTTTAAGCGCGAAGGCAGGCCTTCTGAGAGTGAAATACTCACCTCCCGCTTGATTGATAGGCCAATTAGGCCGCTATTTCCCGAAGGGTTTTATAATGAGGTCCAGGTTGTGGCTATAGTTCTCTCCAGTGACGGAGAGAACGACCCGGATGTTATCGCGGTTGTAGGGGCTTCTGCAGTTCTCTCTATTTCAGATATTCCTTTTAATGGCCCTCTGGCCTGTTGCCGCGTAGGCAAGATTGGCGAAGATTTCATTATTAATCCTACTTATAAAGAGCTAGAATCTTCAGAATTAGATTTGATAATTGCCGCAAATTCGGACGGGGTGGTAATGTTGGAATCCAAAGTTAAGCAATTATCTGAAGAAGTTTTCTTACAGGCGGTCAAATTCGGGCATGATAGCCTTCAGGAAATTATCCATTTTCAAACAGAGTTTGCTAAAACGTGCGGCAAGGTAAAAGCTGAGGTGTCTTTAAAAAATACCGAGCCCCAACTGCTAAAAAAGATTGAACAGGCATCTCGGGATAAACTTAATACTATTTATTCTATTGGAAAAAAAGAAGGTCGGGAGCAGGAAATCGCTTTTTTAGTAAAAGAGCTAGTAGAAAAGTTTACAGCTGATGGGTTAGATGCCAAGCAGATTAAAAAGGCTTTTGAAGAAGTAGAAAAAAGCCTGGTAAGAAAGAAGATACTCGATGAGCAGACGCGCATAGACGGCAGGGGTTTTAAGGATATTCGTTCTATATCCTGCGAGATTGCGGTTCTGCCGCGCACTCATGGTTCGGGATTGTTTACTCGAGGCCAGACTCAAAGCTTGGCTGTGACTACCCTGGGAACAGGTGATGACGAGCAGCTTATTGAGGGGTTGGAGGCTGAGAGATATAAGACATTTATGCTGCATTACAGTTTTCCTCCTTTTAGTGTGGGAGAGGTTTCACCTATGCGCGGTCCGGGTAGAAGAGAGATTGGTCATGGCGTCCTGGCTGAACGGGCCCTATTGCCGGTTATGCCAAGCAAAGAAGATTTTCCTTACACCATAAGGGTTGTTTCTGAAATCCTGGAATCAAATGGTTCCTCAAGTATGGCTACTGTTTGCGCGTCCAGTCTTTCACTTATGGATGCCGGGGTACCTATTAAGGGTGTGGTAGCAGGGGTAGCATTGGGATTGGTGAAAGATACCCATAAGTCGGTAGTGCTTACTGACATTGCCGGAGTAGAGGATCATTACGGAGATATGGATTTTAAGGTTGCCGGTACGGTTTCCGGAATTACCGCTGTGCAGATGGATTTAAAAATCCGGGGTATTGATTTAGAATTGCTGAAGCAGTGCCTTGAACAGTCTAAAGAAGCCAGGTTGTATATTCTAGAAAAAATTAAAGCTGTGATTCAAGCTCCTCGGCAAGAGCTGTCGAGTTATGCTCCCAGGATTGTGACACTTAAAATTGACACTGAGAAGATCGGTGGCTTAATTGGCCCGGGAGGCAAAACTATTAAGAAGATTATTGCCCAGACCGGGGCTACTATAGATATAGAAGACGACGGGACGGTATTAATTGCTTCTAACGAAGCCGATAAATCCCAGGCTGCCATTGAGATGATTCGGGCAATAACCGATGACGTGGTCGTGGGTAAAATCTATAATTCTAAGGTAAAAAGAATCACCAACTTCGGGGCCTTTTGTGAAATAGCTCCCGGCAAAGAAGGGCTGGTGCATGTTTCGGAATTGTCGGATCATTTTGTAAAGAGCGTTGATGAGGTAGTCAAGCTTGGAGATGAAATCAAGGTTAAGGTAATCGGCGTAGATGAGTTAGGCAGAATTAATTTAAGCAAGAAGAAAGTAGAAGAAGATAATAAGAGTGAAAGAGAAAAGAATAAATGAGATTAAAGGTGTCATATTAATTGCAGCCGGGCTAATTTTTTTAGCCAGCCTTATCTCTTATACACCTTACGACCTTTCCTTTTACACCTCACATCCTAATAACCCGCCCAAGAATCTTATTCGCTCTTTCGGCGCTTATTCGTCCGGAATAAGTATTTTCTTATTCGGTCAGGCCAGTTTTATCCTTCCCTTTTTTGTATTGTGGCTGGGGATGAACCTGTTCAGGCAGAAGAGTCCGTATTTTAGCATTCCTAAGATAATCGGTATTGCAATTTTGGTTTTATCGGCAAGCTCGCTGGTGGGAATTCTACCCCTGGCTGGCGCTGTCAGTTTTCGCTACGCCGGATTCTTCGGTTTTAATATCGCTAATTTTATCTCCATCTATTTCGGTAAACTCGGTGGTTATATATTGTTCATCACCCTGATTATCCTCTCCTTTGCCCTAACCAGTGAAATATTAGTGTCCACGGCAGCTTCAGGAATTATTGAAAGGTTCCAGTTGGTTTGGGAAGGATTATTCTCTTTCTTTAAGAGACCCTTAAGTAAGGGAAAGAAAACACAGAAGCCTTTTATCGTGGATAGAGAAAAAAATATGGCAAGGTCGCCTAAAATAAATAATGAAGAGCCTGTTTTGAAAGAAAAATTTAAACTGGAGATTCCGCTTTTTAAATCCAAAGTTAACATAAAAAGCCAGGAACCTAAGGAGATTGTTGATTCAAAGCCCAAGACTGTTAATCTGAAGTCCGGAACCTATCAGCTTCCTTCATTGGATCTATTGGATTCGCCGCCTCCTTTGGAGGCCAGGCAGATAAAAGATGATTTAGCTAATAATGCAAGAATTTTAGAGGATACGCTGGGAGATTTTAATATATCGGTGAAAGTTACGGACATTGAGCGCGGCCCGAATATCACCCGTTACGAATTAGAGCCTGCTCCGGGAGTAAAGTTAAACCGTATTGTAGCATTGAATGATGATATTGCTTTGGCAATGAAAGCCCAGTCAGTAAGAATCGTTGCCCCTATTCCGGGAAAAGGTAAGGTGGGGGTAGAGGTTCCGAATTCGCAGAGCACCTTTGTTTACTTAAAAGAGGTCTTAGCATCCCAGGAGTTCCAGAAATCAGACGCTAAACTTCCTCTGACATTAGGTAAGGATATCTCCGGGCAGGCAGTCATTGCAGATTTAGGACAGATGCCGCATCTTTTGATAGCAGGCACAACCGGTTCCGGAAAGACTGTTTGTGTTAATTCTCTCATTGTTTCATTATTGTACAAAGCTAGCCCTGATGAACTTAAATTCCTGATGATTGACCCTAAGATGGTTGAATTAGCGCCTTTTAACGGACTGCCGCATTTATTATGCCCGGTAGTCACTGAAGCCAAAAAGGCCGCGGTTGCCCTGAATTGGGTGGTTAATGAAATGGAGGAGCGCTATAGGCTTTTGGCAGAACTTGGCGTGCGTAACATTGAGGCCTATAACCAGAAAAAAGAACTTCTGCCTTACATTGTAGTAATTATTGATGAGTTTGCTGACCTTATGATGATTGTTCGTGAACAGGTGGAGAGCGCCATTACCCGGCTGGCGCAGTTATCGCGCGCAGTAGGAATCCATCTGATATTGGCTACTCAGAGGCCTTCGGTAAACGTAATTACCGGTGTTATTAAGGCAAATTTGCCGGCAAGGATATCTTTTAAGGTTGCCTCCAAGGTGGATTCCCGGACTGTTTTGG
This sequence comes from Candidatus Omnitrophota bacterium, assembly GCA_018825725.1. GTDB lineage: Bacteria > Omnitrophota > Gorgyraeia > Gygaellales > Profunditerraquicolaceae > JAHKBC01. The sequence goes on along the minus strand of JAHKBC010000289.1, from coordinate 3,410 downwards.
ATATGAATGGAGCAGATAAGCTTTTAGGCAAAGGAGACATGCTTTTTTTGAAGCCTCAGGATGCTAAACTCTTGCGCGCTCAAGCTACCCTGGTTATGGATAATGAAATAGAGAGGGTAGTGGATTTTATAAAGACTCAGGCTGAACCGGTTTATAACGATAAGATACTTAAGGAACAGCAGCATTCGGTTTTGTCAAACGGGGAGAAGGACGATCTTTATGATGAAGCAGTATGTATTATTATGGAGAGTAATCAGGCTTCGGTTTCTATTTTGCAGCGCCGGATGCGCTTAGGTTATACCCGCGCCGCCAGGATCATTGATGTTATGGAGCAGGAAGGTTTGGTTGGGCCTTTTGAAGGTAGCAAGCCACGTAAAATTCTGGTTGACCGTAAGGCCTGGTTGGAAAAAGATATTGTAAAAGGAGAGTAGACAATGGAACAGGTTGGCTCCCAATTAAAGAAAATACGCCTGCAACGAGGTTTGAGCCTCAACGATGTGCAGAAGGGGACTAAGATTCATTTAAATATCCTACAGGCCATTGAATCGGATAGTTTTCTAAATGTTAATCCGGTATACATTAAAGGGTTTATTAAGATCTACTGTAACTATCTTGGGCTTAATACTAAGGATTTTATTCCGGATTACAAGGATAATCCTACAAAAATTTATATTCCCGAGGAGGGGTCAGGGAGAAAAGCCCTACCTAGCGAGGGAACCAATATTAAGATAGCCGGGCTGGGTAGGCCAAAGAAACTAAAGAAGATTTTTGTTTTTTTAGCTGTGTTAGTTATTGTAATACTTTTATTTTTTACGGTAAAGATAGGACTAAAGAAGATTCGTATTTCATCATCAACCCGGGAAGTTATTCAAAAAACGCAGAATCCTATTCCTAAAAAGACTTTAAAAAAAGTTGTCAGGAAATCATCCGGAACAATGTCTGCGGTTAAGCCTAAGGAAGCTTTTGTAACGCCTCAAACGCTAAAAACTGTATCCGGAATCAGGCTCGGTATGCGGGTTAAGGAAGATTGTTACGTGGAATTAAGAATTGATGGTTCGCTTATTTTAAGGAATATCCTCAAAAAAGATACCTTTGAGAGCTGGCAGGCCAGGGAAAAAATAGAACTTTCGCTGGGTAATGCCGGTGGAGTTAGTTTGGAGGTTAATGGCGAAACATTGCAGTCTCTAGGCAAGAGAGGGCAGGTGATTAAAGGTATTATTATAACCAAAGATGGTTTGAAGGTTTCTCGATGAAGCCTAAAAATGTTGGAATTTTAAGCCTGGGGTGTCCGCGTAATCTTGTAGATTCAGAAAATATTCTTGCTAGTTTAGATCTTAAGGGCCATAAGATTACGGATATGCAGGATGCCGAGATAGGAATTGTTAATACCTGCGGGTTTATTCAAGAGGCTAAAGAAGAATCAATCGAAGCGATAATGGATTTAATCAGCCTGAAGGAAAATGGTAGGCTGAAGAAAATAATTGTTTATGGTTGCTTGGTGGAGCGATACAGCAAGGAGTTGAAAAAAGAGCTTCCCGAAATTGATGCTCTGGTGGGTAGGGTTACTTTAAACCATTCTCCGGTAAGGTATGCTTTGACTCCTCGGCATTATGCTTACCTTAAAATATGTGAAAGCTGCATTAATAATTGCAGTTATTGTATTATTCCCAAGATAAAAGGTAAATTTTCCAGTATCCAAATGCGTTCTGCGATTAACCGCGCTTCGTTGCTGGATAACCAGGGCGTGCGCGAGTTAAACATTATCGGCCAGGATATTACCGGATACGGGTTGGATTTATACGGAAAGTTAAGGCTTGCGGAGTTAATCCGGAAGATATTGATTAAGGTTAAAAATATTCCTTGGATTCGCTTGTTATATCTAAATCCAGAAAGGGTGGATACAGAGCTTTTAGAGTTGATCCGCGATGAGGAACGCATATGTAAATATGTTGATCTTCCTATTCAGCACATTAATAATCGCATATTAAAGATGATGAACCGCAAGACTTCAAGAAAATTAATTTGCGAGCTTATTGATAAAATCAGAAAGATTATTCCACATGTGGCTATCAGGACTTCGTTAATCGTAGGGTTTCCTTCTGAGAGTAAAAAAGAATTCCAGGAATTACTCTCGTTTATCAAAGAGGTTAAATTTGATAGGCTTGGAGCTTTTATTTATTCTCGGGAAGAGGGGACTAGGGCTTATGATTTTTCGGGGCAGGTTTCGGCTAAGCTAAAGCAGGAGCGTTTTAGCCAGATTATGTCTGTTCAGCAGGATGTATCTAACGAAGTTAATTCACGATTTCTTGGCAAGATTATCGATGTAATCATTGATGAAGTAAAAAATGGGGATTATATAGCTCGCAGCCGGTTTGATGCGCCTGAAGTTGACGGATTGGTTTATGTACAGTCCGGGCACAAGCTAAAAGTGGGGGATTTGGTCAGGGTAGAAGTTAGAGATTGCCTGGAATATGATTTGGTGGGCCGCGTAATATAAATTCTAAAGGAGCAAGACATGAATTTAGCCAATCGCATTACTATGCTCAGGGTTGTTTTTACATTTGTTTTTATGTTTTCTTTATCTCTATCCGGGCTCTGGGCTAAAGTTGCTAGTTTAGTTATATTTTCATGCGCAGCCCTCTCTGATATACTTGACGGTAGAATTGCCAAGAAGAAGAATCAAATCACCGATTTTGGAAAGCTGATGGATCCGATAGCGGATAAAATATTAGTCCTGGCAGCATTCGCGGCCTTTGTACAACTGGGCTTGATTGAGGCCTGGATGTTTGTAATTATCGTAGCCAGGGAAATTTTGATAACGTCTTTACGGCTTTTTGCATTGAATAAAGGCAAAGTCCTGTCTGCAGCTAAAGCTGGCAAACATAAAACTGCTTCACAAATGGCGGTCATCTTTTATATTCTAGGTTTTGTGGTTTTAAAAGAGGTGCGCCTGGTCTATTCTACCTGGAATCCTACCCTTGAGAAATATTTCCGTAACAGTATATTCTTACTAATGCTTGTTACTGTAGGGCTGACCTTGTATTCGGGTTTGCAATACCTCTGGGATAACCGTAAGGTCATTACTAAGGTTTAATCTCCTTTATGAAGAGCGCAAACTTTATTTATAAGGTCTTAAGTACTTTCTTTTTTGTGGGTTACCTTCCCTTTATACCCGGAACATTCGGCAGTTTAGCCGGAATAGCTGTTTATATACCTATTAAAGATAGCGGGATAGTTTATCCGATTGTCCTTTTGGGGCTTTTAGCAGTGGGGTTAAAATCTTCTTCCAGGGCCGAAGCTATCTTTAAGCAAAAAGATTCTCCGCGTATTGTTATTGATGAAGTATGTGGAATGCTGCTTAGCCTTATATTTATACCGGTATCTTATATAAATATTATAGCTGCTTTTAT
>JAHKBC010000356.1 GCA_018825725.1 Candidatus Omnitrophota bacterium | reverse complement strand
GATAGGATTTTTTTTTGGCTGGTCAATTCCTTGGGTCATTTTTTTAGGTGATGTAGGAATACTTTCTTCCACATCTACTGGTTCAACATTTTCATTCCTAAAAGGTTTCTGTGGTATTATTTCTGGCATATCTTCTATGTCTTGAGTAAAACTGTCTGACGCCGCAGTAGCCATTATAATTGAATCCACATAAGCTCTTTTTTTGCCCATTTTTAAAACTGTATTATGCGCAACTAAACCCTCGGCAATATACGTTCCACAAGAAGTGCCAAGCATGACTATTTCCTCTGTGCCAATGCGCTCGATCTTTTTGATTCTGGCTGGGCTTCCTGCACCCGATCCCCTTCCCTCTAACCTTCGCTGGCTCAAATCAATAAGATTAAGCCACCGATCCAACAACCTTGGCGGACGGATGTTCCCCAAAAGCCTCATTTGTTCATGGAATCCGCCTCGTATCCCTAATTGATAAACCTGTTCCTTGGAATTGCAGCAGCTCAACTGTTCAGGTGTTTTGCATTTGCTTTTTGTACAAACATATCCACGAGACTCAAGCCCAGCCTCCATTCTTGCCAGCACAATATTGTCTTGTTGAGCAAACAGAACTTGGATTTGACTTGTTCCTAAACTACCGTCCGCATCGAACAACCCAGCTAAATACCCAGCCTCCTTAGTCTTGTCCTCTGTCCAAGGAGAACAAAGACTCATTATGTACCAATGGCGAGGGCGGCCTTCTCTGGCCGTAATTTCATGGTGTATTTCTTCCGTTGAAACCCACTCTGTGCCCTTAAGCCCCACTTTTTTAACAAGCCACTTATGCTCACCATTGCTCCGCACTATCCGTCCATCGTCAAATATCAATTCATAAACGATGTCTTCTTTCCTGCCGTAAACGATAGCTTTCCCGATAACAAGATTTCTTAAATATTGATCGGTCATTTCTTCCTCGACCCCGATGAGCATGTCGCCTGTTTCAATATCCCCAGCAGATATCCATTGCAAATCATGTGTAAGAATTCTGGTTTCCGGTGTTACACAATTATAATAATCGGCAGGATTATCATGTTCAACTTTTCCAACAGGCTGACTTTCAATAATAGGGTCGCCTTCCTTCCATTTAGCACCACAACCACCTTTCTTTGCAAAACATAACCATCCACCACCATATTCTTGCTTGCCTTTAATTATTGTTTCTTTTCTACACTCAGGACATTTTGGAGAGGCATTTCTATACCGATATTTACCTTCCATTGTAGAACAACATCCTACTCCCTGTCCAATTAATTGTCCTGTTGCAATGTGGTATAAAGTGCATATTACTTGATATTCACGGTGCCCACAACTTAAGTCCGTTTGTTTAATTTCAAATTCAGGGCGTAATCTAAAAGTAAGTGATAATTTCTGAGCACCGGGCAATAGCAAGGTGGGCTTATCACCACATCCAGGAATAACCCCATAATGTTCCCCTTCCTTCATCACCCCTCTCATAATCTCTTGGATAAGATTAACTTGACCTATTACATCTCGCAATGACAATGTTTTCATACCATCCTCTACTACCATTAAATCTTGATTATTCATTTTATTCTTCCTCCTTTATTTCTATTTCAAACTTGAAAGCACAATCCAATTCATCCAAAGTTTCAAAATCCATTTCTTATATCATCCTCCTTTTGTTCATTAATTTTTCTAATTTCTTAATGAAAAGTTTATTAGGGACACTCCCCTGGTGCCACCTACGGATAGTTGTTTCAGTCTTCCCAACTATCGACCCCAAGTCAGCATAAGTATAACCCCTATCGAGCAAATTCTGTATTATTTCTGTTATCGTTGCCATTTTTATCCTCCTTTATTATTATAGCATAATGTTGACATTTTGTCAACATTTATTTTTAGATTATGCATTATAGCCTCAAATCTTCGATTTAAGGCACTTTCTTCTGAAGTGATAGCCTAACACCTTTTTATGGATAATCTATTCACCTTGTCTACGCCTTGATTGTGCTATGCCTATTGACGCACTGGTTTAATCTCGTCTCATTTCGTTTAGAAACTTATCCAGGTCCACCCCACTCCAACTCAATTTAGCCTTTTCCCGCAAACCAGCAAGATATTTCTTATTTTCCTCTATGCTCATTTTTGGCAGAGTTTGTTTATTCCTTTTAATCTCAAGCTTTAACTGCTTATTCTCTACCTGCTCCTTCTTGCTGATTTTTTTGTCGTAATAGTCCAAAAATATTTTAACACAATGCCTGCCTAATTTAGATTTTGGAAATAGCACCATTTTAGACCTCCAGGTTATCACAAATATAATCACTATATTCAATATATAACATTTCTGGCAACCAGGAACCGAGTATGCCACAAATTCTTTTACATTCACTGTAATATAACCACACATTAACATAGTCTTCCCCTTTTGCCTTTTCGCCATCCTCATATTGCTTTTCTTCTTCCCACCCTTCAATCTCCTCATCTATAGTTTTCACTTCAGACCAATATTCTGCTATTTTTTCGTCTAATAAAGCGTAAATTTTAGGCTTATTTTCTCCATCAAAATCCTCATAGAGTCTCATCATAAGTCAACTCCTTTTGGTAAGCAAGATTTTCGAATCGTGTAAATTGCTTAATAAATGCCAATGTAACAACCCCCGTAGGACCATTGCGTTGTTTTTTAATATGTATTTCTGCTATGCCTCTATTTTCAGGAGTCGGAGAATATTCTTCCTGCCGATAAACAAACATCACAGTATCAGCCACACTTTCTATCGCTCCTGATTGTCTCAACAGTGAAAGTGTCGGTGGTTCTTTAAAATTTGTCCTTCGACTCAAGGATGATAATAAAATTACTGGGACATTAAGAGATTTAGCCAATCCCTTGATTAACTTGACATCATCTGTAACTTGCTGGGTCTCTGACTTTTTATCAGAATGATAAATCTGTTGTAAAAAATCTATTACAACAAGTTTAACCCCTTTATACAATACCATTTTCCTTGCCATACCTGTAATTTCTATGGCGGTAGGAGTTGAAAAATCATTAATAAATAATGGCACTCCAGACAAATTACCAGCGGCAGTAGTAAGTGGAACCCAATCAGATTCACTTAAATATCCTGACCGCATTTTCATATAATCCACTTTGGCTCTTGAACATATTAACCGTTGTATTAAGTTGTCTTTCCCCATTTCAATACTAAAAAATGCAACAGGGATT
>JAHKBC010000288.1 GCA_018825725.1 Candidatus Omnitrophota bacterium | reverse complement strand
GACCTTGTTATAGACAAAAGTAAGGCATTGCTGTTATCTGCGGCATTAACCAAGAGAATTAAAGGAGAGCCCCTGGCATATATATTGGGTGAAGATGAGTTTATGGGTTTGAAATTTAAAGTAAATGAGGATGTTCTTATTCCGCGCCCGGAGACTGAGGTTTTGGTCGAGACAGCTATCAGACAGCTTTCAGCTTTCAGCCGGCAGCTCTCAGCTATAAAAATCTTAGAGATCGGCACGGGTTCAGGATGTATTGCTATTTCCTTGGCTAAGTCATTGCCTCGGGCGGAAATCACCGCGATAGATATTTCCTCCAAAGCATTAGAAGTAGCTAAGAATAATTCTCTTTTACATAAAGCATTTGTCAAATTTCTGCAAAGTGATCTTTTTGCTAATCCCCAACTACGAATTAAGAACTACGATTTAATCATTAGTAATCCTCCTTATATTGCTTCGCCAGAAATGAATTCATTACCCCGGGAGCTAAGGTGCGAGCCGAGCATTGCTTTGGACGGAGGTTTTGATGGCCTGAATTTCTACCGCAGGATTATTAAACAGGCCTTTGCTTATTCAAAAGATGGCGGTTTGTTAATTATGGAGTTCGGTTATGGCCAAAGGCCTGCTTTAGAAAATATTTTTCAGGAATCAGGTGAATTTGAGATAATGGATATAGTTAAGGATTATAATAATATTGAAAGGGTAATAGTCGCTGTCCCTAATAAAATATGGATAAATTAGTCATTGAAGGCGGTATAAAACTCAAAGGAACTGCTAAAGTTTCCGGTTCAAAGAATTCGGCACTGCCTATTTTAGCAGCTACTCTTTTAACCGATGAGGCGTGTATCATTAGAAATGTGCCTAATTTAAGAGATACCCTGACCATGCTTAAGATACTGCGCACCTTAGGTAAGAGTGTGGAATTTGATAAGGGAGTAGTGACAATTATCCAATCCCGAGAATCGGGTTTTACTGCTGACTATAAGCTAGTTTCAACTATGCGCGCATCTTTCTGTGTATTAGGGCCGTTGCTGGGAAAATTAAAAAAAGCTAAGGTTTCTCTGCCAGGCGGCTGTATTATTGGAGTGCGTCCGGTTGACTTGCACCTTAAAGGATTCAAGGCTTTAGGAGCGGATATAAGCGTAGAATCAGGTTATGTTATAGCCACGGCGCGCAAACTTAAAGGCGCCCATATGTACCTGGGTGGGATTTATGGTTCATCGGTCTTGGCTACTGATAATGTGGTGATGGCTGCTGTGTTAGCCCCGGGTAAAACAGTAATTGAATCTGCTGCCTGCGAGCCTGAAGTCGCGGACCTGACTAATTTTTTGATTAAGATGGGCGCCAGGATTAAAGGAGTGGGCACGCCGATTCTCGAAATCGAGGGAGTAGAGAAACTCCACGGTGTAGAGTATTCTATAATTCCTGACCGCATTGAAACCGGAACATTCTTGGTGGCAGGGCTTATAACCGGAGGAGATATTGTAATCAAGGATGGTTATTATCAGCATTTGGGAGCAGTGATCGATAAGCTTCAGGAGGCCGGCGCTTACATAGAAAGATTTGACAATTCTCTGCGTATTAAATCCAAGTCTAAATTGCATCCGGTTAATGTCACTACTTTGCCCTATCCGGGTTTTCCCACGGATATGCAGGCCCAGATGATGAGCTTGATGTGTATTACTAAGGGTATTAGTGTGATTACGGAAAAGATATATCCTGACAGATTTATGCATGTTGCGGAATTGAATCGTATGGGAGCCTACATACAACGTGAAGGCCCGCATGCTATTGTTGAAGGAGTCAAGAGCTTATCCGGCGCTCCGGTAATGGCTTCAGACCTGCGCGCTTCGGCTTGTCTTGTACTGGCAGGGCTGGTAGCTAAGGGGGTTACTTCGGTTTCTAGGATTTACCACTTGGAACGCGGTTATGAAGGCCTAGAATCGAAATTGCAAAAGCTGGGTGCCAAGATTTGGAGAGAGAAGGAAAAAATATGATATTAATGATCGATAATTACGACTCCTTTACTTATAATCTGGTGCAATATCTTTATGAATTGGGCGCTAAGGTAAGGGTGTTTCGTAATGACAAAATAACTACCACAGATATAGAAAAATTAAAGCCTAGCGGTATTGTGGTTTCTCCAGGGCCAGGACGTCCGGAAGATGCCGGAATATCCTGTGAGGTAATTGAAAATTTTTCCGGGAAAATTCCCATATTGGGTGTCTGTTTAGGGCACCAGGCTGTCGGTTATGTCTATGGGGCCAGGATTGTTATCGCCGATAGAATCATGCATGGAAAAACCTCGATGATCCATCACAATAATAAAACCATATATAAGGGTATCGCCAATCCTTTTGAAGCTACCCGTTATCATTCTCTGGTAGTGGAGAGAAAGGGCCTTCCTGATTGCCTGGAGATAACCGCTTATACGCGGGAAAAAGAAATTATGGGTTTGAAGCATAAGAAGTATCCGCTGTGGGGAGTGCAATTTCACCCGGAATCAATATTAACCCAGGCAGGTAAGGGCATATTAAGAAATTTTTTGCGGCAATGAAGAAAACTGATTTTTTAAAAGAGGTAGTGGCTAAGAAAAAGGAAAGAGTTGTTTTAGCCAAGCAACTTCTCCCCGAGGAAGATTTAAAAACCAAGATTTCCGGGCTTGCCGTTACCAGGCCGTTCTTATCGGCAATTAACCGGCCCAAGGCTATCTCGCTTATTGCCGAAATAAAAAAGCAGTCTCCTTCGGCAGGGATAATCTGCGAAAGCTTTAATCATCAGGAGATAGCTCAGAGTTATGAGAGGGCTGGTGCTCAGGCTATATCTGTGCTCACTGAAGAGGATTTTTTTGCCGGAAATGTTGTATATATCAACGAGATTAAAAGTCTGGTTAAACTTCCCGTTTTAAGGAAAGATTTTATATTTGAGGCTTACCAGATTTATGAATCCCGTTTTTTCGGAGCCGATGCGGTATTACTAATAGCAGATTTATTATCCAAAGATAAAATAACCGAATTAATGGGTTTGGCCCAAGAATTAGGCATGGATACGCTGGTGGAGGTTCATGACGAGAAAGAATTAAAAAAGGTTTTAGGATTAAAGGTGCCGCTATTGGGAATTAATAACCGCGACCTGCGCACACTAGAGACTGACCTAAAAACCACCGAGAGATTGATTACTTTAGTCCCTAAAGATAAGGCGGTAGTTGTGGAAAGCGGTATTAAAAGTTATCAGGATGTATTATTTTTGAAGATTTTAGGGGTAAAGGCGGTTCTTGTAGGAGAATCTATCCTTAGGGTACAGGATAGGCAG
>JAHKBC010000287.1 GCA_018825725.1 Candidatus Omnitrophota bacterium | reverse complement strand
CAATATTGACAGGTTGGGTAGGTTGATCGCGGATCTTTTGGATATCTCGCGCATTGAATCGGGAAAAATAGAATTGCATAAGCAAGATACAGATTTAACCTCTGCAATCAAGGATGTCATCGGTTTCTTCGAGTGTTCAGCCAGACAAAAAAAGATTAATTTAATAAATTTATGCCAGGATACTTTACCGAGCATCTATGCCGATACAGACAGAATCATCCAGGTTTTAACTAATCTAGTGGGCAATGCCATAAAATTTACTCCTATAAGTGGCGAGATTTCAATAGCTGCAAACCTGTCTGACGAAACTATTAAAATCAGTATTATGGATACCGGCGCAGGTATACCCAAGCTTGACTTAGGTAAGGTTTTTGATAAATTTTACCAGATAGCTGGTTCTGATAAAACCGTGCAAAAAGAAGGCACTGGGCTAGGGCTGCCTATTTGTAAGGGTATTATTGAAAAACATGGAGGCAGGATCTGGGTAGAAAGCGAATTAGGCAAAGGCTCCAAATTTATATTTCAATTACCTGTTAAAAGGAGATTCGGTAATGGCTGAGGCAATTAAAAAGAAAATACTCATAGTTGATGATGAAGAGGATATTTTAAGCATGATTAAAATGCGCCTGGAGGCAAATAATTATGAGGTAATAACCGCCTGTGATGGTAACAGCGGTTTCGATATGGCAAGAACAGAGAATGTAAACCTGATTATCCTGGACCTGACACTTCCGGGCATGGATGGTTATCAGGTCTGCCGGTTGCTTAAATTTGATGAAAAATTTAAAGATATTCCGATTATTATGCTTACTGCCCGGGGACAACAGGAAGATAAACAATGGGGGCTAAAGGTGAAGGTGGATTTTTATATGACTAAGCCTTTTGAGGCTAAAGAATTATTAGCTAAAGTCAAAGAATTATTAGGGGAATAGAATGCCGGATTTGAATAATCAGGTTCCTTTTGTTAATTTAAGCAACTATATCATTGAGTTGGATGCTATAAAATTAATCCCGGAAAATATAGCCAGAAAATATACAATGATACCGCTTTTTCTTATCCGTAACACCCTGACTATAGCTATTCTTGACCCCAGTAATGTCCCGGCCATTGATGAAGCCAGGCTCTGTTCGGGAAACGAGATACAGACCTTAAGGGCTGATGATGCCGAGATCAATATGGCTATTGAGCAAAACTATAATCTTGCCGGTTCTATGCAGGGAACAATCAAGGATATTGAGAGAATGGCCGAGGATTTCCTGGCCGGCAGAGAGGTGGATGTCAATAGAATACAAAAAATAGTTGAAGAGCCCCCGGTAATTAAGTTAGTTAATCTGATTATTTTTCAGGCTTTGAAGGAAAAAGCCAGTGATATTCACATAGAACCCGAAGAAACCAGAGTTAAGGTGCGTTTTAGGATTGACGGTGTATTGCATAATATGCTATCTTTTTCTTCCCGTATACATATGGCTATAGTCTCAAGGGTTAAAGTGATTGCTCGGATGAATATCGTAGAGAGCCGCCTGCCTCAAGATGGCCATTTGACTATGCTTTCCGGCGAAAGAAAGGTGGATATTAGAGTCTCAACCTTTCCGATTACTTTTGGTGAAAAGGTTGAAATGCGCATTTTAGACCGTTCTAGCGGTGTCGCGGAATTAAACAAGCTGGGCCTATCGGATGCATTGTTAAGTAAATTTGAAGGGATGATTCGTAAACCCTATGGGATCATTCTAATTACCGGGCCTACGGGAAGCGGCAAAACATCAACTTTATATGCAGCTTTAAGCAAACTAAATTCCCAGGAAAAAAATATTATAACCCTTGAGGATCCCCGGGAATATATTTTACAGGGAATAAACCAGGCTGAGGTAAATTCGGCTATTGGTTTTACTTTTGCTAATGGTTTGCGCACTATACTGCGCCAGGACCCGGATATAATCATGGTCGGTGAGATACGCGACGCTGAAACTGCCCAGATCGCTATTCGGGCGGCATTAACCGGGCGCTTAGTCTTATCTACCCTGCATACCAATGATGCGCCAGGAGCAATTACCCGCTTGATTGATATGGAAATCGAGCCATTTCTTATTGCCTCCGGGATTATTGGCATAATCAGCCAGAGATTAGTCAGGGTTATCTGCTTAAAATGCAAGGAATCCTATATACCTGAAGAGGAGGCCTATAAGAAGATCGGGCTTAATCCGGAAAACCCGGTTAAATTATACCGCGGCAAAGGTTGCATGCATTGCCGGCAGACTGGGTATAAAGGCCGAGTAGGAATTTTTGAACTTATGCTTATGAATAATGAAATAAGGCAGGTAACTATTAAAAACCGCCCTACCGCTGATATTAGGGAAACAGCTAATAAAACAGGATTGATTAGCCTTCAACAAGATGGTTTTGATAAGGTCTTAGCCGGGATAACTACCCTGGATGAGGTTCTTAGGGTTACTTATATTGATGATAAATAGGAGGTAAATATGGCTGGAGAGGGTAAAATTAAAGCTATCGTAGTTGACGACGAAGATATCGTAAGGGATTTTCTGGCTCGTCTTTTAGGTTTTCGAGGAGTGGAAGTAAAGACCGTCTCCAGCGGCGAACTGGCTGTAGAGATGGTTGCTAAAGAAAAATTTGATATTGCTTTTCTGGATGTCCGGATGCCTAAAATGAATGGCTTAGATACTTTCCGGGCGCTCAAAAAAGTCAGCCCACAGACGAAGTATGTAATGATGACCGGATATACTGTTGACGACCTGTTGCTTACAGCTGAAAAAGAAGGGGCTTCACTTTCACTCAAAAAACCATTTGATATTAATGAAATAATGACGGCGCTGGGAAATGTAGTCCCACAGGATAAATCCGGAAAGATACGATTTCTGGTGGTTGACGATGAAAGAATAGTTTTAAATTTCTTCAAAAATCTTTTTAAAGATGCAAAATATGAGATCGTTTTTGCTTCCAATGGCAAATTAGGGTACGAAGAAATTAAGAAAGGTGTTTTTGATCTGGTTTTTTTGGATATTTGTCTGGGGGATATGAGTGGATTGGACCTGTATTATCAACTGCAAAAAGAAAAGCCTGACGTCAAAATTATTTTGATGACCGGCTCTAGCGAGAAGGCAGCAAAGCTAGAGCACCTTCAACTTAAAGGGTGCATCTATAAACCTTTTGATATTGACAAGATTTTTGAAATGGTTGATAAACTAAAAAATTAACTTTTTATTTTAATAAATAGTAGCAATAGTAACATACAAAAAAGGAGATTTGGATGACTGACGAATTAGCCAAATTCAACAAAAAGATACTTATTGTTGATGACGATAAGGCAGTGCGGGATTTTTTACGTATCTTTCTGGAAAAAAAAGGTTTTCTTAATATTACTCAAGCAGCAAGCGCTGAGCAGGCCTTAATTACTCTGGCCCAGGAAAGCGATATCAAACTCGTGCTTCTGGATATCATGCTTCCGGATGCTAATGGCTTAGATTTATTGCCTAAAATCTTTGGTATTATTAAAGACATCGGTATAATTATGATTACCGGTTATCCTGATGAGGAAAGAGCCAAAAAAGCGTTAAAACTGGGCGCCTATGATTACATCATTAAGCCCTTTGATTTAGCATACCTGGAATTGAGCCTGAACACCAAGCTCATCAAAATGATTTAATATAAGACGTGCGTAAGTTCATAGCCATTTTACTCTTTTTTAGCTTCTTTCTGGCTCCTTATACGGTTTGGGCATGGGAAGAAATCAAAGGAGAACATTTTATTATATATTACTTAGAGCAGAAGCCCTTTGCAGAAGATGTCCTTAGCCAGGCGGAGCGTTATTACCGCCAGATCGCCTCAGATTTAGGGTATAGCCGTAACTCTAATTTCTGGACCTGGGATAAAAGAGTCAAAATCTATATCTATACTGACCAGCAATCATTTTTAGCGGCGACTAATCAACCATTATGGTCTCAAGGCTTGGCAGATTACACCAATAAAATGATTATAAGTTACAATTGGAATAAAGGTTTTAGCGAATCCTTACTGCCTCATGAAATTGCTCATCTTATTTTTAGGGATTTCGTAGGCTTTAAAGGCGAGGTCCCTTTATGGCTGGATGAAGGCGTTGCTCAGTGGTCTGAATTACCAAAACGCAGCATTTCTAAAAGCGTAGCCAGGAGTTATCTTAAAAAAAGAGCATTCTTGCCTTTAATAGAGTTGACTAAATTAACTCAAGAGGGCCTCAAAGAGCTAGATCAGAATCAAAAAAACCGGCCAATGTTATCCAACCCTGAAACAATACAGGATAGCCCAATAAATATTTTCTATCTACAAGCAGCAAGCCTGGTAGGTTTTCTTATTGAACGCTACGGAACAGATAGTTTTGCTGAATTTTGCCGTAAGCTAAGAGATGGCAGCAGCCTTAATCAGGCATTAACTTCAGCGTATTCTGCTCACATTTCTGGTATTGAAGAGTTGCAGGAAAGATGGCTCGCTTATCTAAGGAGCTAAATATCTGTAGTTTAAGTATTTGGACGGATATTTACTCCAGGAGCAGTAATTCGGTACATGGGTATTGGAGTTAGATATCTGTAGTTTAAGTATTTGGAAGGATATTTACTCCAGGATCAGTAATCCGATACATGGGTATTGGAGTTAGATATCTGTAGTTTAAGTATTTGGAAGGATATTTACTCCAGGATCAGTAATCCGAT
>JAHKBC010000286.1 GCA_018825725.1 Candidatus Omnitrophota bacterium | reverse complement strand
TATTTTAAGCACCCTTCCATTAATTTAATAGAACAGTATTTTCCGCACATTGTGCAGACATCTAGTAATTTTGGCCTTGAAGAATTCCGGTAGTATCTGGCTTTATCAGGGTCTATGGATAAACTAATCTGTTTCTTCCAATCTCTTTTCTTTCTAGCCAAAGATATATCTTTATCCCAGTCAATAGCTCCCTTAACGCCCTTAGTAATATCCCCTGCGTGCGCTGCGATGCGGCTGGCAATTACCCCTTCCCGGACATCATCCAAAGTAGGATGCCTGAGATGTTCTGAGGGAGTAACATAACACAAAAAGTCAGCGCCATAACTTGCAGCCAAAGCCCCGCCTATGGCTGAAGTAATATGGTCGTAACCAGCGCCTACATCACAAACCAACGGACCTAAAACATAAAAAGGAGCCTGATGACAATATTTCTTTTCCAATTCTATATTTTCCTTAATCTGGTGCAAAGGAACATGGCCCGGCCCCTCAACCATTACCTGTACCCCTCTTTTCCTGGACTGCGCGACCAACCTCCCTAAAATACTAAGTTCAGATAACTGCGCTTTATCTGTACTGTCTAAAATCGTGCCCGGCCTTAAGCCATCACCAAGGCTTAAGGTAACATCATACTCATGGCAGATATCCAACACCCGGTCAAAATGCGCAAAAAAAGGATTCTCCTTGTTGTTATCGCTGATCCAATGCGCCATTATTGCCCCGCCGCGAGAAACAATTCCTAACAACCTCTTGTTTTTCCTTAAAACCTTAAGGCTTTCTTTGGTTATACCGGCATGAATGGTAAAAAAATCCACCCCTTCTTTAGCCTGAGATTCCAGAACCTCTAAGCAATCATCCTGATCAAATCTCAAAAAATCTCCCTGCCTTTTCTGCGCCTTAACCGCCACCTCATAAATAGGAACTGTACCTACTGGAATTGGCGAAGTTTTTAAAATCTCACATCTAGTCTTCTCCAAGTCATCCCCTACGCTCAAATCCATTACCGTATCTGCGCCATAACGCACAGCATAAGCAAGCTTCTTTAATTCTTCGCTAATAACTGCGATATCAGTAGATGTGCCAATATTAGCGTTAACCTTAGTGCGTAAACCCGAACCTATAGCACAAGGCTTCTTAATTTTATGACTACGGTTTAACGGAATTACAGCCTTTCCGCTGGCTATTTTCTTAAGTAACTCCCCCTCCTTAATATTTTCTATTCCAGAGATTATCCTGATTATCGGCGTAACTACGCCACTTTTGGCCAACTCTAACTGTGTCATCTTTTATATGATAAAATCCTGCCGGCAATCTTTTTTTCTAATTCATAAGCCTTATAACGCAATTCTTTATATTTCAAGGCCAGCCGGAAATCTTTTAGCTTGGTAAATTCCTCCAAAACGCGCAGAGATTCTTTAACCCTTTGAATATTTGCTGCAAATACTTCAGTATAATTTGCTCTTTTTAACTCACCTTTAGCATGCACATTCCTGCCAACATCGTTTTTAGTATCCCTTGCATAAAAAAAATGACAATTTTTAAGGCTGGGCTTGATCAACGAATCCACATCATGCCTTATGTTCTTTAATTCGGCAGTCAAGCTGCGGCTGTTAAGAATAAACCGTGTAATCTCCTCCAAAACACGCAAGGCTTCTTTTACACGATTAATATTGGCATCTACTACCCTATAAACCGGATTAACTAAATTTAGTTTTGGCAATTTGTTTTATGAGGCCGGTGGTAGAATACCCTTTTTTATACTTAATAGTCAGTACGCGTCCACCGTTATTAATGACACAGTCCCTTCCCACGATATCTAAAGTATTCCAATCTGCGCCCTTAACCAGGATGTTGGGTTTGAGTAACCGGATAATACGCAAGGGGGTATCCTCGTTAAAGATTACCACTAAATCAACGCTTTCCAGCCCTGCAATTAATCTGGCGCGGTCATATTGCTTGTTTAATGGCCTATTGTCCCCTTTTAGCCTTCTTACCGAAGCGTCACTATTTAAACCCACTACTAAAAAATCAGCTTTGGCCTTAGCCTCTTCTAAATATTTGACATGGCCATAATGCAACAAATCAAAACAGCCATTAGTAAATACGACTTTTTTATTTTTCTTCTGCAACAAACGAATAATTCTTATAGCGCTTTTTAAGCTTTTCAGTTTATCTTTTAACACAAACTCTCCTCTACAATTTCACAGATCACGTGCCCTATGGTGATATGCGCCTCCTGAATGCGCGCGGTTACCAAGGATCGCACAACTAATGACATGTCCGCAAGCCGGGCTAACTCTCCTCCATCACCACCGGTCAAAGCAATTGTTTTGATACCCATCTTTTTAGCCTGGCGCAGGCCTGCAGCTACATTTTTAGCCTTGCCGCTGGTAGAAATCCCCATAGCTATATCATTCTTTCTGCCTAAGGCCTCGATCTGCCTGGAAAAAACAATATCATATCCGTAATCATTAGCCAGAGACGTTATAACCGAAGTATTCACAGTAAGAGCAATTGCAGGCAGGGCCCTTCGTTCCTTTTGAAACCTGCCTATAAATTCCGCGGCGATATGCTGGCTATCGCTGGCAGAACCGCCGTTACCAAACACTATCAGCTTACCGTCTTTTTTGAGGCATTCGGTAATAGCGTTGGTTATTTCGATAATCTGGTCTACGGAATTATGCAACAGATCTTCTTTAACCTGTATACTTTGTAAGAGTATCTCCTTAATCCTCTCCCTCATCAAAACCTCCTTGAATGAACCTTAACCAAAGAAAACCTTGGCCATATCATAAAGCTCATTATCCACGGTTTTAAGCGATTTTACAGCTTCCTCGAGAGACACGTCAATTATTTTATTTCCCGAAAGCGCAACCATCCTGCCAAACTTTTTGGCTTTAATAAGCTCGACTGCCTTAACTCCGAAACGTGTTCCCAATATTCTGTCAAAGGCGCTTGGTGAACCACCTCTCTGGATATGTCCCAAGACGCTAACCCGAGTTTCAAAACCGGTCCTCTTCTCAATCTCCCTGGCCAAATTCTCTCCGATACCGCCTAACCTGACGTGGCCAAACTCATCAAGTTTTTCTTCCTGTAAGATTAAATCTTTGTTTTTAAACTGTGCGCCTTCGGCAACTACGATTATACTAAAGGTTTTACCGCGCTGATGCCTGTTTTTGATAAGAACGCAGACTTCATCCATATCTATCGGATATTCCGGGATAAGCACCACGTCCGCGCCTCCGGCAATTCCGGATTCTAGAGCAATCCAGCCAGCGTGCCTACCCATAACCTCTACCACAATAATACGATGGTGGCTTTCAGCTGTAGTATGCAGCCTGTCAATACACTCCATGGCCGTATTTATAGCGGTATCAAAACCAAAGGTATAGTCTGTGCAAGAAAGATCATTATCAATTGTCTTAGGCACACCCACGATTACGGTTATGCCATCTTTAATCAGCCTGCTGGCTACACCTAAAGTATCCTCCCCTCCTACTACCACTAAGGCATCAAGTTTGAGTTTTTTAAAATTTTCCTTAGCCTTCTCCAGGCCGCCTTCTTTTTTATAAGGATTAGTCCTAGAAGTCCCTAGAATAGTTCCACCTTTTGGTAAAATTCCGGATACGGCATTAAGGTCAAGATTTATAAAATCGGATTCCAATAAACCTTTCCATCCATTTTTCAAACCTATAACTTCATAACCTTCACAAAGAGCCTTTCTTACCACGGCCCTGATTACGGGATTTAATCCCGGACAATCTCCTCCACCAGTAAGTATCCCTATTTTCATAACTCTTCTACCCTCCTAAATTTGCATAGTTTTCTCGTGTCCAAATTTATGCCCTGCCATACCCCTGATAAGGTACGGCTGATTCATCTTTATCGATTTCTTTTTTACGTTTATCCCTGTCTTCATGGGAAATAATTTTGGCAATATGTATCCTGATAATAATCTCTTCGTCAATACCCAGGACTTCCTGAATCTTGGATTTAGTTACCTCCTGAAGCCTGGCCGTCAAATCCGGAAGATTCGCCTCCTGATTTAAAACCACTTTGAGATTTACAAATACTCCTTTTTTTGAAGCAATAACATCCGGCCTTAATTCCTTAATCTCGGGAAATATATAAGTAAAATGCTTTATGAGATCCTCCACCGCAGAGAGAGAAATAGTTACCTGGCCCGCAGGAGTAGTGAAAGCTATGGTTTTTTCGCGCTGTAAGCGCCCGAGTATAACCTGGGCAAAATAGAAACTGGCCAGCATAAGGGCCAATCCCGAAAGGGCGATGATAAGCCGAGTATTTCCGGCTTGCAATGAATTCGCAAGATTCTCAATAAACTGTGGCTGTAAAAGTTCAAAAGTCAATCCTACGGAAAATAAAAATAGGGTCAGACCGATTAAGATCAGGAAACCCGCATAAAATAAAACTATTAAAACCCTCATTTTTTCTACCCTCCTAAATTTGCATAGTTTTCTCGTTTCCAAATTTACTCTTTTTCAATCTCCAAAACAATAATATCTATATCTCTTAATGTAAGGTCGGTCATCTTTTCAAGCGCGTTACGCACATTTTCCTGAACCTTACCAGCCACATCCGGAATATTGTAACCATATTTAACCACCAGGGGAACTTTAATGTGCACTTCCTGATTCTTATCAATAGACACCCGGATAGGTGAACACTTTTTAAAAGTTAACCAGGAAGCAATGGCGGTAGCTCGGCCAAGGGAACTAACCCCGGAAATTTCTATCGCGGCAATACTAGCAATAGAAGAAATCGCCTTATCCGTGATTTTAACTATGCCCAAATCCGAACTCTCATCATGCTGATGTAACATAAAACTCAATCTCCTGCCGCTTGAACCTGCGGCTGAATAAATACATCCTGTACAAAATGTGTTGATACTTCACCCTTAATAAATAACGGATTATCTAAAAGCCGCTGATGAAAAGGAATAGTCGTTTTGATTGGGCCAATATAAAACTCGGATAAAGCGCGGCGCATAATCTTGAGCGCTTCATCACGGTTACTTCCGTAAGCTATTATTTTAGCCACCAATGAATCGTAATAAGGAGGGACTTCGTAGCCAGGGTAAATATGGGTGTCTAACCTTACTCCCGGGCCTCCAGGTAGATTAAGGATTTCGATTTTTCCGGGACAAGGCATAAAATTATTTTCATAATCTTCGGCATTAATCCGGCATTCAATAGCCGCTCCTTTAAATTTGACGTCCTCCTGGCGTAATCGCAGTTTAGACCCTGCGGCTATACGAATCTGCTCTTTAACCAAGTCTATTCCTGTGACTGCCTCGGTTACCGGATGCTCTACCTGAATTCGGGTATTCATTTCCATGAAGTAAAAATTGCCTTTTTTATCCAAAAGGAACTCCATTGTTCCGGCATTCACATAATTTACAGCTTTTGCGGCTTTGACTACTAAATCCCCCAGACGTTTGCGCAATTTGGCATCTACGACGCAAGAAGGAGATTCTTCAACCAATTTTTGATGCCTTCTTTGGATACTGCAATCCCTTTCCCCTAAGTGCAATATATGGCCATACTTATCGCCTAGAATCTGAACCTCGATATGCCGAGGGCTATCCAAATACCTTTCCAAATAGACATCCGGATTTCCAAAATTCACCTCTGCTTCACTTCTGGCAGTAGCAAAGCTACTAGCCAAGGTAATATCGTTATGACAAATACGCATGCCTTTACCGCCGCCTCCGGCGCAAGCCTTAATTATAACCGGATAACCTATTCTTTTGGCTACTTTTACCGCATCTTCTTTAGTCTTAATTACCCCTGTACTACCCGGGATAATTGGAAGCCCCGCCTTTTGCATCATGGTACGGGCATTCATCTTATCCCCCATTAGCCTAATATTTTCAGGAGTTGGCCCAATAAATTTAATATTGCAAGATTCGCAAACTTCAGCAAAATGCGAATTTTCAGCTAGAAAACCATAACCAGGATGGATGGCCTCAACATCGGTAATTTCAGCGGCGCTAATAATGGAAGGGATATTAAGATAACTGCGTTTACTAGGAGCCTGGCCGATACAGATAGCTTCATCGGCAAAGCGAACATGTAATGAATTCCTATCAGCCTCGGAATAAACCACAACTGTGCGTACGCCCAATTCTTTACATGCCCTTATAATACGCAGAGCGATCTCGCCGCGATTGGCTATAAGTATTTTGGAAAACATTTTAGATGAGCTCGATAATAAGCATGGCTTGCCCGAATTCAACCGGTTCAGCATTATCCACCAGGATATCAATGATTTTACCCCGGATTTCGGATTTTATTTCATTCATCAATTTCATAGCCTCAATAATACAAACCACCTGCCCCTGTTCCAATATCTGGCCGACCTCAACATACGGCGGAGCTTCCGGAGAAGGAGAACGATAGAGAGTCCCTACCATAGGAGCCTTGATCTCTACGGTCTTAATCGCCGGTTTAGCCGGCTCCTGGGGAAAATCCCGGGAAACAGGCGCAGCAGAAGAAATAACCTTCTCCTTTTCAATTACTATAGGCCCGCTAAAACCATTGGCATCGAATGGCCCTTTCTTTAATTTAATACGCATTCCATCCTTCTCAATTTCCAGCTCCATGAGGCTATTTTCATTCATCAGATTGATCATCTCTTTGATTTCTTTTATATTCACCCCACACCTTCCTTGTTTAAAATAACCTAGTCTGTATCACTTACCACTTATCCCTTAACACATACCACTATCAATTTGCTCTTTCAATATAACCACCCGTGCGCGTATCTACCTTAATCCTGTCTCCTTCATTCACAAACAAAGGAACCTGTATTATTGCTCCAGTTTCTATTTCGGCAGACTTAGTCCCACTTTTAGCAGTATCGCCCTTAATTCCCGGCTCGGTATGGACAATATTATATTCTACAAAATTAGGCAAATTAACAGTAAGGATCTGGTCTTTATATTGCAAAGCAATCACATCCAGGTTATCCTTCAGGAATTTTGCTTTTTCATCAATGCTTTCACGCGATATCCCTACCTCTTCGTAATTCTCCTGATCCATAAACTGATAGATATCGTCTGATAAATAGAGAAATTGAAGCTTCCTTTCTTCTACATAGGCCTCTTCAATCTTATCATCCCCGCGGAATGTTTTCTCCTGGACATTATCATTCTTTAAATTTCTCAGCTTCACCCTAACAAAAGCAGCGCCTTTCCCAGGCTTTACATGCTGAAAATCAATAATTATATAGACATCACCTTCAACAAAAACAGTAAGGCCATTTTTAACTTCATTTATCGCAAGCGCCACTAAATCACCTCACAATTTTTCGAGTTAGTTAATATCATTTCTTCAAGCCTGATGCCGAATTTATGGGGTATATAGACTGCCGGCTCAATGGTAAAGACCATCCCCTGCTGAATTTTGCCTTGCGCCTGGCTGGATATACCGGGAGCCTCATGTACCTCAAGACCCAGGCCATGGCCTAATGCATGCACAAAATACTTACCTAAACCCTTCCTCTGAATATAACTCCTGGCAGCCTTATCTACCTGACAAATTTCCAGTCCCGGCCGAAGTTTCTTCAGAGCCTCCTGTTGCGCTCCGCGCACAATATCATAAACCTTGCGCACAGAAGTATTGATTTTATCTGATAAAAAAACCCTTGTCAAGTCGGATTTGTAACCGCAATAATCTACTCCCATATCTACCAAAACAACCTCTCCTTTTTGAATAACTCTAGAGGAGGTCTGGTGATGCGGATAGCTGGAATTTTTGCCAGTTGCTACAATAATATCAAAAGCCGAAGCGCCTGCGCCGTTATACCTAATGAAACGCTCCAATTCCGCGGCCACCTCAATCTCCTTTATCCCCGGCTTAATCACACCCTCAATAAAGCTCAAGGCCTTTTTAGCTATTTGGGCTGCCTTTTTAATCTTTATGATCTCATACTTATCTTTAATAACCCTAAGCTCTTCAACTAGGCGACGAGTCGGAGTTAAAACAAAATCCTTGCCGAATTTACTTTCCAGTCTTCTATAACCAGCAAAACTTAAATACTCCTCTTCAAACCCAAGCTCTTTTAAACCTAGTATTTTTAAGGCGTTAAATAGTTCATCTCCAATATTATTTGCTATTCTTTTTACCTGCAAGCCTTTCAGGTAATTACGGGCCTGCTCATAATACCGGCCATCAGTAAAATATATACATTTCTGTTGTGTTACTAAAAGGAAGGAATCGCGGCTAGGGGAACCGCTAAGGTAAGATATATTAGGAGCAGAGCTTACAAATAAGCCCGGGATCCTCTTCTTGGCCAAAATTGATAATAGTGCCCCTAATCTCGTATTCATCACGCATTAAATAATATCCAATAAAGCCACTAATCCTAAATTGTAGCTTAATGGC
>JAHKBC010000285.1 GCA_018825725.1 Candidatus Omnitrophota bacterium | reverse complement strand
CTAAGATAGGAAACAAGCAGTATATGAGCGATATCGAACGAAAAGACTTTGTAAGAATCTGGCAATTCTTTTGCAATCTCCCTCGTTAGAATACCCATGCCTGAACCCACATCAAGCAATCTGGCTGTTTTGCCGTCACTGCCTTCTAAAGCTTTGTGTATTGCTCGTAGATGAGCAATAACAAACCGCCTCAATGGTGTATATTGAAACGTTAACCAAGGAGGTGATCCGAGAATTGATCCTGAGTGAAAATAATTCCAGCCTTTGATTTTGCGTTGTGAATATGACCTGGGTTCAAAAAGAGGTATAATAGTAAGAGAAGATTGGTTTGATCCCGCCGGCGAGGCGGCGGATTCCCTTCCCTCGCCAGAGCTGGAGCACCCAATTTCTGCCAACTCAGCTATTTTCTGTTTTACATACTCCAAATATCGTTTAGCCGCTATATCATCAAACAAAATGATTGCCTCATTAAGCCCTTTCTTTGGTCTCATCGGCTGAAACGAGAGAAGATAATCAAATATTTTCTGATTA
Source organism: Candidatus Omnitrophota bacterium (assembly GCA_018825725.1). Taxonomy (GTDB): domain Bacteria; phylum Omnitrophota; class Gorgyraeia; order Gygaellales; family Profunditerraquicolaceae; genus JAHKBC01. The sequence continues at coordinate 11,122 of JAHKBC010000285.1, read as the reverse complement.
TAGGGATTTGCATAAACTCTTACGGAACCAAAATATTCCTTGCTGGCTTCAATCAGGGAGCTTATCGCCCCCATAACAAGAGTCTCGTTAAGATATTTCTTCTCCCAGCGAGCCTGCGGTGAAACAATGAACCCTGCTGCAAGAATGCTCTTAGGCTTTAACACAAATCTAACCAGAGCAATGTGGTCTCCTTGCATATTCCTATAAATAATAAATCTTTCTTTTTTGGTTATTTCCTTTTTAATAATTTGCTGGGCATAAGTTCGAATCCGGGGGATAGTAACTGCAGTATTGGTGGCGTTATCCTTGGCTTTATCAATAGCATAACCGTCCCTTGAAAATTCAAGCCATTTGAGTAATTCATCCCTGACTCCCTCAACCCAATCGTTTCCGGCATAAATACCTGTTGTATGTTCAACCAATCGATTTCTATGGCGGTCGAAAAATAAGATATTCGAAAGTTTGATACTCACCGGTGAGGCGCCGCCTGAAGGTTGCGAAAAAATAGCGCCTTGATCGGCTGTCATTGACTTCGGCAAACCCTGAAATTCTTTGCTGCTTACCAACTCATCTGACATCTTGAGCAGTTCATTCGTTCCCTTAATTTTTCCTATAAATGCCGGGGCGAGAAAATCTATAACTAAAGGCCTTTCAAAAGATAAATCAAAAAGAAAAACATGATCCATGGGCAAATCATTATATTCAATTTCCGGCTCAAGGGCATTCTTCAACCCCGGAATTTCGCGAGGCTTAATGCGTTTCTGAAGCACGCGATTTCCCAGTCCCATCAAAGATTGGGCCAAGGCATCATGTACCGGTCCGCAATAATTGCTAAATGCCGACGAAAAATTTAATACGCATATCCCAAAAAGAGAGCCAATTAACTCGCTATTACTAACTCTTCTTAACTCCGGGATTATAACCTGCACCTGCCGTTGAATTCCCCATAAATAAACCTCTATATCATCCCTGAATATATGCTTCCAGATTGCCCTGTAGAAAATATCCCCGGGAGCTTCATAAATCATAGCCATGCCATTACCCTCTCCTGCCAGGCGCTGAATTGTATCCAGCCAGAGACAGATATAAGGAAATGCATATGGCTGTTGATATACCGGAGAGCTGGATTTTCTTTCCAACACAGTAGCAATGTTTTCATTTGCTAACCAATAAAAGCGCTCGTAGTGATGCATATATGCTTTTATGCGGCTGTAGGTATTTATAATTATATATCGATAACCCGTTCTCTTTAAAAACTCCCACAATCTTTCTGCGCGGTCATCTCCGGCAACAATAATTACCCCCGGATTAAAAAAGTCTATTAAATATCTAAGCGGATCTTTCGCATTTTCAAAAGAACAAGATAGCCCCAGGTTTTCTAAATTTGCAGCCAATACGTCAACCTCTCCCAATCTCCCAGGATGTTCTAAATCCTCGAATCTCTTGCCAAAATAAGAAAAATCTGCCCTTGAGCTGTTAAAGCCATTTCTCGACAACGCGGTTTCAATGCGCGGCTTTAATTCCTTAGCGCTATCAAGGAGGTAAACTTTCTCTGCCCCCAGGCGCAAGGCGCTTAACCCCAATACCGCGTTGCCGCATCCGGCATCAACCACGTATTTTCCTCTTAGATCCAACTCCTGCAGCGCCAATAAACAACCTACAGTCCATCTCTGAAAACCCGCTAACCAGCTAGACTCAAGGCTGCGCGGCATATCCTTAAGCATATCCGCCCAGATAATTTTAATTCCGCCTCGGGACAAATTTAGATCTGCTAACCTTTCTGCATAATCGATATCGATCACAAAAATATCTTTTGCTCTAGTAAAAAATATTTCTTTATCCTCACGGATAAGTTGAAAGTTTGTTTTTAGTTTACGGCTGCCGGAGCGCACCTTCAAAATTTCACGTAACCATCTCTTGTATCCATAACCGCTAAGCGCTTTCTCTAAACTCTTTTCTGTTTTTCGCCCGGCTGACTCTTTAGAAAAAATCGCTATTTTTTCATTAACATAACCCAAAAATGGCCCGCAAGACAACATACCATTATTACCCAGCGGCGAGCTGGAACGAGGTAGCTTTCTTAACCTTGCTAGTTCTTTTTCCGGAGCATTACTTGCGGCAATAATCACGTCAAATTTACCCCCGGGTGGTAAACGAGCAATCTTTTTATCTAGCAAATTAACCATCTCTTTGATCTTTCGCAAATCACAAGAAAAATATTTTTCTAAAGCGAATACCAAAAAGTATTTTTCTTCACTAAGCCCCAATTTAAAAACAAAACCATTATTTTTGATGCTGAAGCAAGAAGAAAATTCTGGCCTGGCTTTGATAAATGCCGAAATCGCCTGTATAAGTTTGAGCTCGCAATGTTCTCCGAAATAAACGAGATTGCGAATATTGGAGAATTTGGCGTCTTCGGTTAGTACTTTAAGATGCGGTAGTTTAGCGGAATCAATACCAATAACCTGTTGAAAAAGTTTGCGTAAAGTCAGACAAAATTTAAATTCAAAAACAGTATTGCTGCTTACCGCGTCAAACTCTTTTATCCTGTTTCCCATATGCACAATTTGATTTACATCGCCAAGGGCCCCAAGGTTTATTTGCTCCAGGGCGCTTCCTCGTTTGATAACCACTTCGTAGATTCCGGAAATCTCCCCTGATAAACCAAACACGCTGCTTTTATGCTTATTTCCATCCGTAACCGCCTTGGCCATCCTGGCTAATAAGCGCAAGGTTGACCAATGAACAAGCTCGCGAGAATCTCCGCTATAATCCAGAAGCGCGCGCGCTTTAGCAGAGAATTTCTGGAAGTTAAACAACCTATGCCTAAAATTCCCTATTATATTTAAATTATAATTTAGCTCGAACACTCTTTCCTGGTTAATTTTATCTATCGGGGAGGCGCTGCTGTAGTTCACAGTTAACAATTGACTATTAACTAAATCCGCCGGAGAGCTGGAGGTCAGTTTCCTGATAGCGCGGCTAAGGTCAAGCTTAAATTCTTGCCTTTCAGCCCGGACCCTTAATACGCCGCCGGCAAAAGAAACTTCAGCGCTTTCTTTACCCAACAAATAATCTAACGTACTTATGTCCTCTTCTAGCGCAAAAATGCTCTCTTGGACTTTTTTATCTGTAATATTCTGGTCCAGCCAAAATGAGATTAAAAACCCCCTGACCGCATATTTAAAAAATATCCTGTATATCCCTTGGCGAAAATCCTCAAAACAACGGTTGCGTTCTTCAGGGCTAAATTCACTATCCGAAGGAAATGATAGATTAAATGCCTCTTTAGGATTAATTAAGCCCAAATACTCCCTTGCTGCCAATTTATAAACCCGCCTTGTAAAATAAGCCTTGGCTGTATTAAATTTAATCCGCAGCGGCGCTTCCCCGCCAAAGGCATAGACCTTTTTCCAGGCTTTTTGCATCCTGAGAAAATAATCCATCCCCTTTAAATCAAAACCGCGCTGGGTATAAAGCTCGGATATTTCCTTACGTATACTTCCCAACTCAAAATAGCATCCTTGAGGCGGGCCTTTGCCACTCTTAAGAGCTAAAAGTATTTTTATTTCAGTTTTTACCTCTCTAATATGCAATTGGGCTAATTGAAACTCCAAATTATCCTGCTCATCTAATAAGCTGCAAGGATCAAAAAGCCTCAGGGCTTTTCTGTAATAACCTTGCGCGGTTTCTAAAATTACCGCGTCATTACTAGCCTGGCTTTTCTTCCTGAATTCATCTGCAATATTATGCCTCAACCTTCTTAAAAGGCGCCTGGATTTAGGATAGTCTTTTAGGAAAGTAATCTTTTGCAAAAACTTAATAGCTTTGCCAACAGCTGTTTCTTTTGAAGATTTAACTAACGCCTGATGCGCCAGAATATTCAGGTAAACATTTTGATACTTATCCCCTCTTTCTTTTTTATTTATTTGTTCTATTGCTTCAATTGATTTTTTGTAAAGCCCCAATCTTGAATAATAACCGGCTAGCTTTAATAAAAGCTTCTCCCTTCGCCCAGCACCTCCTTTTCTTTCTATCGCTTCTTTGATCAGAGGAATCTGTGTTGTATAGCCAATGCCGAACACAACGGTTTCATCAGCCGGGCCTATATAAAAACCATTAACCGTTTCATCTTCTGTTACCTGGCTAAAACCAGGGCCTTTTAATTCTTCTACCCACCGGCAATCATTTATGTATATGCCGGTGAGGGATAAATTCTTTGAGCCATCTTCTTGTGTCCAAATCTTATCCCAGGGCATTTGCCCATTTTTCTCTAATCCCGGCCTTATTAAATTAAAATCCCTGAGAATACGCTCCTCTTCCGCAATAAACCTTTGCCTGTCTCTTTTAATGTCAATAGAGCGCCCTACCCCATCCTTCAAAGATGCATAACTTGCAAACCTTCCGCGCATCTGCAATCCTTTCTTTCTTGCAGTATGCATCATTATTTCACCTTCAGTCGGCCGGCCAAACCCCACTATCGCGTGGAGCCTGCCTGAAAGAAGGGCGGTTAAAAGATCCAATTCTCCGGAATTGATTAAAATAAGATTACCATTTTCATAAATACCCTGCTGGATGACCTGTCTTTCCATCTCTGATAAATCTTTGGTTTCTACCCTTATACCCAGCTTGATTAAATGGCTGATATAATCCCTGTGCCGGAGCCTAAATAACATGCCGATTTTCAGCTCTTTTCGGTTAATCTCAAAACCATACTCGCATTTTTTAAGAAATGTTTCCGGATTGTCATCCAGGTTTAAGTCAACTTTCTTGTTGGCCCGAGCTAAAATTATCTTTTCATAATATAAGGATTTGTCCGGCCACCCCTTCATGCTGTATTCTTCGCCTAACAGAAATACTATCAATAGCGGCCCGCGGTTTTTACGGCTGACGTTAACTGAACCTTCTAAAACATCAAATCCAACCTCGACGGCCTCTGGGCCATTGCCAAAAACCCTCCCCTTTAGCAATGATGCTGGCACGCCATACCTCTGGTCTTCACTTATCTTGACCACAAATCTTTTATCAAGATACCTTTCGGCTAATTCTTCCATCATCCTTACCAATAGAATCATAGTCCCGTCTCCGGCCCTTACCGAATTAAAACTAAGTTCGTTGTCGCTTAAATAATGCCTGACATGTGGCGCACAAGCTCCCAACATGGAAATTATGGTTGCCGGATTTATGCCGCTTAATTTACGCGGCATTCTGGAATCTCCTATTTTATAAACCTTGACGTCTTTAACGCTGCTTAGAACCGGTTCTATTCCGGCTGAAAAACCTTCCCGAACCTGGGAGATAAAATATTCTTCAAAGTTACTGCTAACTGAAGAACTGGCGGTTAGAGGATAAGACGCTGAAAGCTTTATTGACTTAATCCGTATTCGCTCTCCTGTATTTGCAACCTCTGCTAAGCCCAGGCTGGTTAATTGGTTAATTAAACCGCGGATTAAAGGCCGATGTTTCCTGCCCACCCTGTTATCGGCTAAAACCAAGAGTTCTTCAAGAGAATAAAATTTATCCTTCTCCACGGCATTAAAAAATATTATTTTTTTTGACTCCCGCAGAAGATATACCAGATTTTTCCGCGCATCTGAATTAAGAGGATTAATTCTTAAGGCATTTTTTAAATCCGCTTCTGCGCGTCTGTGAGTGTAAAGAGATTCCATAAAAGTAGTCAGGCCACGCCAATACAGCTCGATAGAAACAAGATGGCAGAACCCACGGCAATTATAAGCCCGGGACAAAAGAACATAGGGAACAAACGGAAGATAAGCGCCAAGAAGCGCATCTAAGATGATAATTTGCCGCTGATAAAAAGGATAGGATTCGGTTATGTCTCTACACAGAAAAATTTCCCCGCAAATCTGCATCTCGATAAAAATAAGGCAAGCTGCCCAATAATTATAGGCAAATAGCGGCTTATTCTTCAGGAGCGCGGACTGTTCTTCTTTCCTGAATGAATCCAGTAAAGACAAAACAAATCCTATCTCCTCGGCGCACTCCTTAAAAAAATTATCACGGGAAAGGTCAATTAAAGTCAAGTTGTGTTTAAAAAGCGTCATGGCCGCCGGATACTCCCCAATGCAGCGGTGAAATACTTTAGTTATAATAGAAAAATCCGAGCCGCTTGTAACTAACGCTGGAATAATTTCAAATATATGGTTGAGCTTGTCTGAAAGTTGTTCAGCTGTCAAAAGGTCTTCCTGCATTTCATAACTAGCCATGCGCATGAGAAGCTGTTCATACGCTCTTAAAATATTGCCAAGAGAAGCAGGCGGCGCGCTTAGGCGAGCCGGGCTAAAAACCTCAAACTCTTTCAACAACTTTTCAATACTTTCTTCAAAAATAGCGGAGCTGGAAATAGTAAAATTAAAGCCAACCCCGATGCTTTTCTCCAACCACGGCTTGGATACTTGGCCATGCAGCGGTCCGACACAGCTTGAACTGTGTTGCGCAGAGCCACCAAAGATAAATCTCTCCAGTTTATCTAGATCATCCTCTATTTCTTTTGCCTTTATATCCGTCAACGCCCGGGTATCTATGACGAAAACAGTGATGTTTTCTGTTGTCCTGACGATTCTAACAAGCGCAGTAACCAATTCATTGTCTACGTATTCTATGTTAAAATCATCACTGATGGTAAATACTCCGGCATTCTTCTCTATAGCAAATAGCACGCCCCTGGCAACAATGATTCCTTCTTTTAATAGATTTTCTATTGCTCCCTCTATCCATTCTTCACCGAATGCTGAGCGAAATCTCTCCAAATTTTCTCCCTCATAAAAATTAAGCCATTCTTTTAAATCCATTAAAATCCGCAGTTCTCTTATGGTGCGGCTTAAGACTGTTTCCTTGATAAATTCCGCGGTGGGTTTGTGTAAATCTTTGAGCTGGCCCGCTGCTATTTTTTCAAAGACGCCATCAAGGCAATCAGGATCACGGCTTAAAACCAAACGTTGCACAGCAGCCCATGCGGCGGCTCTCTTTTGAAATTGCCTCTTGGTAGCTGCCTGTTTTTTTATACTGCGGAGATACTCTTCAATGATTTTATCATCTTCAGCCCTTATATCAGCCCAGTCATCAAACGCGACGCTTCCGCCAAGCTGAAAAATTGTTTCAAGCAACATTCTGTCCCTGCCGGACAAAATAAATAGTTCCTTAATAATATCTGCCATAGGCGGCAATAAGGCAAACCGCGTGCTTATAAAGTTTAGAAATGCCTTCTTTGCTTCCGCGTGGTTATTTTCTTTCTCTATCGCGTTCAATATATTCTTAAATAAGCCCTGAACTTCGTTTTTATCAAGTTCTATAAAAAGGGTGATATATTCGGCCAACAGCTCTCCGATGACTGATTCACTGCCAAAACTCCTGGTGACAAAACGAATAGGGTCAAACAGCCCTTCATATGTACCCCTGAGCACGTTTAGAACGAAATAATGAGAAATAGTCGGCAGTATCTCTTCCGGCAAAACCTTACCCGCTGGTTTCGTAAAATCCAGGCCATAATGCGTAAATATATTCCTGAATGCTTCGGCTGCCTCTTCAACAATGTTTTCTTTGACGCTGGATATTTCTAACCCCTTCCTGAAAAAGAAAAGATATTGGGATGTCTCTCTTCCTAAATCCCGGAGAGTAGTTTTTGGAACCTTGGAAAAAAGGTAATTTCGTTTTAGGGCGTCTGTATTGCCATCCACAAAATACTTCTCTGCCGCACGGAGCGCCTCGATAAGTATCGAAAAATTAAGATAGGCTTTAAGGTTATAATAGATAATGTCTTTTACTTTAAACGACGCGAGCAGGGCATTTACTTTTACCCTGTGATGCGATATCCGTTCTCCCGCCTGCATACTTAAAAACAACAGATTAAGATACGAATTGGCTATCTTTTTGTTGATATATTCCACGCCCTCTGCTACCCTAGCCTCATCTGCCAAAGATTCTAAAAGTAACGACTCGATAAAACTGCCATAATAAGCAATTGCCTTCTCCAGAATAAAGAATGCTTTTGACTGCCCTTTTTCCCACAGCGACAGCCCCAAAGCATATACTGTATCTGCGAGCATATAAAAAATCCTGTAGTAGAAATAGTGTAACAAAGGCAGCGCGCCTGTTAAATAATCATTTATGCCGATTTGCCTGGAATATACTAATCCTAATTCTCCAGCGCTTGTTTTATCGTCTGCCAACTGAGCCATAATGCGTTCAAAGCCAAAGCGCGCCAGCTCTAAATACGGAATATTGTTGTTTTTACTCCCCTGGTCATACAAATGAATAGCAATGCGCTCAGCCATAAACAGCCTCTTGTTGCGCGGAGATTTAATTAGCCCATAAGCGCCTTTTAATCCGATGATGTACGCACTCTTTACCGCTGTTTGAAGGAATATACTATTGGCCATCTTAAAAATCTCATCATCATCAAAGCCGCTAAAAATCCCGTCTTTATTCATTACTTCATCAAAAAATACCAAGAGTGCCTCTTTATGCGATTTGCCAAACTTTCGCTCATCAATACTAGTTAATGCTTCCCGAGGCGTCTCGCCATTCACCGGTGAGCTTCCGACACAAAGCGTGTCGGATCCACCACGTACTGTGGCGGAGGAACGGAACACATCCAGCGGCGAGCTGGAGGGGGAACCCGGTGCCCTGCCTAAAGGAAAGACAATGGTAAGAGAGCCATATTGATGCGGCTTATCCTGGCCCGTGAACCTCTCTGTCTGGCGAATCCCGGCAAAGACTACCTCAAAGGATTTAAATTTTATTGCCACGCCAGCTATCAGATTTAAAACCAGGGGTTTTCTTTCTACTGTGTAAGGGCTTCTGCTGATAAGCCCGCCGTCCAAGGTTATGTCGTAAAAAACGGCCTGAAGGTCTACGCCCGCAAAACCATAAACCGATGGGTATCGAGAATCTGCGCTATGCGGAGCTATTCCCAACGCCCCTCTCCCGGGCCGGTTAAGAAGCGTCCCGAAGTCGTTTGCCAGATTCAATCCAAAACGTAATTCCCCTCCCGCGTTCGCGTAAGTCCGGAAATTACCCAGCCCGATCCCACCATGCAAAATTAAATCAGAACCATAACCAGCTCCATCGCCCCTCAAATTCCAATCCCATGCCCTCTGTTTGTAGCCGTAGCTGATCAAAGCCAGGGGCTCTGTAACCATCTGATTATCCCATCCGTTATGACGATTATCTCCTAGCACCGCGTGCGCGATTTTCTGTGTCTGCTCGGCAAACGAATAAGGGCCGACTAATCCCAGGTCAAGGACCAAAGAATGTTGCCTTGAGTTATCCGGAATGATGTGCCAGGCCCACTCTAAATAGCTTATTCCAGCGTAAGGATGCTCTCCTTCAACGATAAGGAATTCTTTGCCGTTATCAGGCGTATATATGTTTTGGCCAAGGGAAAATTCCTTATATCCTTTAAGCCGAGGCCGAGAAGCATCCTCTTCAGGCATAATCTTTCTTAGCAGATTGTATCCTAATGAATTCCCGGGTAAATCCGGCAGGTAAGAACTAAGCAGGCCAACCTTCAATCCATTTGAATAATTGGCATCTCTTTTCATAAAACAGTCGTTTTCAAATTGAAAAACAAATGTTGTATCGGCAAATGCAGGAAAGACACTAACAAACAACCAAATAAAAAACAGCGGCAATGCCGCTGTTAATTTATTGATTACCTTTCTAATCCCCTTCCCTGTCACTGCCGGGCTGCGGGCAGAGTGGGCATCCGAACCCTGAATCTTACGAATACCTTCTTTTGCCCACGGCCCATAACCCAGAGCCCGACTGATAAAACCCAACGGCGAGCTGGAGCGGGCCACCGGCGACCTGGAGGGGGGGCGGGGCCTGGTTAAAATAGAAACGTCCCCATTTCTCTCTGCTATGCACCAAAAGTGTGCTTTCAACGTACATCCATTAGTCCAGAGTAAAATTTCCCTCTCCTGCAGCTGATAGAGGGCAGATGGCCTACCATAAAATTCATCGAGCCTGCCCGGCAAAGAAGTCTTTCCTTTATCTTTTATCAATCTCCGTATTTCATTTTGGATCTCGGGTTGTGCCTTCAACTGAATATTGCTTACTTTTAGAATCTCCCTTATGCCAACTCGATGCTTTATCTCTTCAAAATGATGAAAAAGTGCTTTATGCCAATCTTTTATAATTCTTTTTTCCTTAGCTGAAAGATACCAATATGAATTTGCCGGCTGCACTTCAGCTATAATTAAACAAGGCCCTTGCTTTATATTTGCAACCAAAGCAACATCTACCCAACCTACCACCTTACCTAGCTTGCTTACTATCTGAGGATATTGTGCTTGCATCTCTTCGCTAAAATAGACAAGTATATGTAAAGCGTCACTTTCTGTATCAGCAAAAATAATCTTAATTGTATCAATAATAGGAAATAAATTAAATCTTCCGATACTCCTCTTAAATAATTCTGTGCCGAGTGTTTGTATCACTTCACGATATTCTCTAACCCGCACATCTCGCTGCGCTAATAACTCTTTTACCTCATCGTCCCAACTTCTACATTCTGCCGGGCGAACATCCAGTCCTCCTATGTCGCAATTTTCTTTGGAAGATAAAATAGTTGAACTACTGCTTATCTTTAATGTCTGAGATTGCCCAGCTATTTTTTCTTCTTCTCTTTCTTTTTCTCGTCCTTCCACCGGCGAGGCGGCGGGCTTAACCGTTGAATATACTATCTCCATTTGCCGAATAATTTTCTTCTTCATATCAGGAGGAACTTGCCCTTTGTAGTCAACATCGTGTTTTTTTAACGTAACGATACCTCTCTCTATGGCAATACCTCCGTTAATAAATTTCTTATCAAGCCTTTCTTGTGTGAAGATTAAATTGCCAATTTGGTTAAAAACATAAATCTCGGCCTCGTTACCGTTTCTGTCTCCTAAAACATAGTAATTCCCTTTAGAATCAATATCGAAAGCCCTGCCGTGCCTGCCGGGCCTACGGTATGCCTCTTTTCCATGGACTACGACTATTCTTACCTGTTTTTTTGAATCCAATTCAACGATAAAGAATTGTCTCCAATAGGGATTTGGTTGTTCATCCGCAAGAAGAAAAGCGATACTGTTATTGACGGGGTTAAAGGCAATGTCTT
>JAHKBC010000284.1 GCA_018825725.1 Candidatus Omnitrophota bacterium | reverse complement strand
AGGATATTATTAATTCCCTTAATACCTTAAATTCAGCAGTGTATCTGGGTATTGTTTTAGTAGTTTTAGTGGTTTGGTTTTTCTTAAGGCAGTTTTTACCCAGCCTCATTATCGCCTTAACAATCCCTTTTTCTCTTTTAATATCTTTTATCTATCTTTTTTTAAGCGGCAAGACCATTAATACCATCAGCCTTTCATCTTTGGCTATTGCCTGCGGTATGGTCGTGGATAATGCAATAGTGGTAGTGGATAGTATCTATCGTAAATTAGAACGCGGCAACCGTTCACACGAGGCGGCTATCTTTGGGGCCAGAGAGATGTTTTTATCCATTGCTGCTTCAACTTTGACCACAGTGGTGGTTTTTTTGCCTATGCTTTTCTTGCCCGGAGTAATCGGGATCTTCTTCGGAGAATTGGCGATAATTATTACGGTAACGCTTTTGGGTTCTCTTTTTACTGCCAGTACTTTTACTCCTATGCTTTGTTCTAAATGGCTCAAGGCTGCTTATGACCCTAAGAAGAGGTCTAAGGCTTTTGCTCTATTCTATGATTTATCGGAAAAGATGTTTAAATCCTGGGAGAATTTTTATGCCCGCGTGCTTGGCTGGTCATTAAGGCACAAAAAAATTATCATTATCGGCTTTAGCCTTGTTTTTATCTCTACTCTATTTCTTAGCCGTTATGTGGGCAATGAATTTGCGCCTGAGGAGGATACCGGAGATATGCGCCTGACTATCAATCTTCCCCTTGGAACAAGGCTGGAGGAGACTGATAAAGTGGCGCGCAGAATAGAAGAAATTCTTAAGAATAATGTTCCGGAAGCTAAATTTTATTATGCCCGCTGCGGGTCTGTATCGGCCCGGGGTAGGGGTTTTGGCCAGTCCGGTTCACATATTATTACCGCCGGAGCAAAGTTAGTTTCAAAAACCCAGAGGAAACGTTCAGCCAATGATGTGGCCCAGGACCTAAGAGATAGGATAAAGATTATACCCGGTGTACTCAAAATTGATATCTCTACCGGTAATCCTATCGGGAGAATGATTACCGGAATGGGAGGTAAGGCTATTCAATTGGAGATTATCGGGCATGATTTAGAAGATACCTTTGCCCTGGCAAACAAGATTAAGAATATGATGGAGAATATCCCCGGAGCAGTGGATGTGGCGATTACTCGGGATTTCCGCAGGCCGGAATTAAAGATTGAAATTGACCGAGAAAAAGCAGCAAGTATGGGTTTAAATATGAATATTATTGCCAATAGCTTGAGAACCTATATTCAAGGTTCAACAGCTACCAAGTACCGGGAAAAGGGGCAGAGCTATGATATTTATGTCCGGCTAAATGATGAATCGCGCAATAAAGTCGAAGATATCGAGAGCTTGCCTATTTTCTCTCCTGTATATCAAAAACAGGTTCGTCTATCTAATGTGGCTAAAATATATGAAGGGGCTGGTCCGGTTGAAATACAAAGGCAAAACCGGGAGAGGGTAGTCAGGGTAGAGTGCAATACCTACAAGCGTTCAGCCGGTAAGGTCATCGAGGATATGAAAAAAGAAATAGAAAAAATTACCTTACCTGCGGATGTTATGCTTAATTTCGGAGGCGAGGCTGAAGAGCAGAAAAAGGCCTTTCGGGATTTAGGACTACTCTTACTTTTAGGGATTTGCCTGGTGTATATGATTATGGCTGCGCAATTCGAATCATTATTAGACCCCTTTATTATCATGTTTTCCATACCTTTTACTTTTATCGGGGTAATCCTGGGTTTTTATTTTACCGGCACTACCTTAAGCATCGTCAGTTACTTAGGGATAATAATGCTTACCGGAATCGTAGTTAATAATGCTATTGTTTTAATAAGTTATATCATACTTTTACGCGCCAGGGGGTATGCAATGTATGAGGCAGTGACAACTGCGGGAAGAGACAGGTTAAGGCCTGTACTAATGACTACCATTACTACTTTGGCCGGGCTCTTTCCTTTAGCCATATCCACAGGCGAAGGTTCAGAGACCTGGCGTCCTTTAGGTATTACTATGACCGGAGGATTAGTGGTGTCTACGATGATTACCTTGCTTTTTGTTCCTACACTCTATGCCATATTTCACCGAAAAACTGGGAACGTTAGAAACGTCCCCTAGTTTTTCGAGTCGGAATTAAAGGAAAAGAAATTTCGGTAGTTATTATTAACGGGATAAATTAAAGAGGTTGGTATGCCTAACATGACGATTAAAATGGTAATGTTAGTTTATAACGAGGCTATTGACGAAGAGGTAATGGAGGTTTTAGAGAATTGCGCGATGAAGAATTACACTAAGATTACCCAAGTTATTGGGCGTGGTAATAGTTCCGGCACCCACCACGGCAATGATGTTTGGCCAGGGAGGAATAATATTCTCTATGTCGCCTGCGACGAAAAACAAGCCAAGCAAATGCTTTCCTGTATTAAAGAATTGAGAAAAAAATTCAGCCATGAAGGGGTAAAGGCTTTTGTCCTGCCTGTTGAAGAGATGAATTAAAAACTTATGAAAAATATTCTTATTGCCAGCGCAACAATATTTCCTTTTTTGCCTGTTGGTAAAAACCTCCGGTGACTAAGAATAATCTAAATAGTTATGAGTAGTTATTTTCTTAAAGAGGTTCTATGGCGTTAATCAGTTTACAGGAGATCAGTTTAAAGTTCGGCGGTCCGCTTATCTTTGATCGCTTAAACCTGCAATTGGAATCGGGCGAGAGGGTGGCTTTGCTTGGCCGTAACGGCGCGGGAAAGACTACACTTATGAAGTTGATGGTCAATGAACTTTTGCCTGATGACGGTCAAGTGATCTTGCAAAAAGGCATTCAGGCCGCGCATCTGCCCCAGGAAGTGCCGGCTCATGTGAAGGGAAATGTTTATGATATTGTTCTCTCCGGCCTGGGAGAGCGGGCTAATCTTTTGAGCCAATACCATCAGCTTACTCATCGTCTGCATACTGAGCAGACTAAGGAATTACTCCGTCAGCTCGACAGTGTGCAGGCAGAACTGGACCGCACTGCAAGTTGGGATGTGAACAACCAGGTTGAATATGTTATTTCTCAGATGAAACTTGACGGGGATAGCGATTTTCAGAGTCTCTCCGGAGGCCAGAAGCGCCGGGTGTTTTTAGCCAGGGCGCTGGTGTTAAAGCCAGAGGTATTATTATTGGATGAACCGACCAATCATTTGGATATTGATACTATTAATTGGCTGGAGGAATTTTTATCCGCTTATCCGGGCACAATATTTTTTGTTACCCATGACCGGATGTTTATGACGCATCTGGCGACCCGGATAGTTGAGCTTGATCGGGGCAAAATCTTTAGCTGGGCATGCGATTATAAAACTTTCTTAGAGCGCAAAGAGGCGGCACTGGATATGGAAGAATCAGAGTGGAGCCACTTTGATAAAAAGTTAGCCGAGGAAGAAGTTTGGATCCGCCAGGGGGTTAAGGCCAGGCGCTGCCGCAATGAAGGCAGGGTCAAGGCCCTGGAGCGTTTGCGGCAGGAGAAGAAAGCCCAGCGTAAGGTAGAGGGTCTGGTGCGAATGCGTGCGCAAAAGGCAGTTCTCTCCGGGCATAAGGTGATTAAAGCATTCCAACTGCATTTTAGTTATAATGATTTGTGCCTGATCCGTGATTTTTCTACCAATATCATGCGCCACGATAAGATCGGAGTGATTGGCCCCAATGGCTCGGGGAAGACTACACTTTTACGCATTCTCCTGGGCGAGCTTGCGCCGCAGAGAGGAAAAATTACCCTGGGTACTAATTTAGAGATCGCTTATTATGACCAGCTGCGCGAGCAGTTGGATGAAGAAAAAACCGTTGCTGAAAATGTCAATGGCTCAAGCGAAACCATAATCATTAACGGCAAGCCCAAACATATCCTGGGATATCTGCAGGATTTTCTTTTTCCTCCGGATCGCAGCCGTACCAAGGTCAAGGTCCTCTCCGGAGGCGAGCGTAACCGCTTATTTCTCGCCCGGCTTTTTTCCAAACCTTCTAATGTTTTGGTAATGGATGAACCGACCAATGACCTGGATATCGAGACCCTGGAGCTTCTGGAGGAATTACTCCTGGAGTATAGCGGGACTTTGCTTTTAGTCAGCCATGACCGGCAATTCCTGAATAATGTGGTTACCTCGACCATTGCCCTGGAAGGTAATGGAGTGGTTAACGAATACCCCGGAGGATATGATGATTGGTTAAGTCAGTATCATCCTATTGCCGTTTCCGAACCGCCCAAGCCTAAGATTAAAAAAGAGCCGGCCAAAAAAGTCAAGCCGATTGTACCGCGCAAGCTTACCTTTAAAGAGCAAAAGGAATTAGACGAGCTTCCTTTAAAAATAGAAAAAATGGAAGTGGAGCGAGATGTGCTCTACGCGCTATTTGCGGATTTTAATTTTTACCAGAAGAGCCCTGAGGAGATTGCTAAAGCCAAGGCCAGGTTAGAAGAGCTCTCCTGTGAAATAGATAAAGCTAACCAGCGCTGGGAATACCTGGAAAACCTCTCCGCACTGCAATAAAGGGCTGATCCCGCTCTTGCCCTGCGGGACTGACCCCGCTTTTCGGGGCCTGACCCACAGACATAGTATTTAGCGGGTCCTGTCTTGGCTGCTTCTTTGCAGGGGCGCCCATACTTAGTTAAGTCACCCGCTAGTAATTACCCTTGACCAGCCTGTTTTTAGGAGGTAAAATTATCGTTAGATTTTGCCACTTTCTGCGTCTATTATAGTAGAAGGTGGTATAATATGGAAAATCAGTTAAATAATATTCAGCCCGCCGTTAATATGCCTATAATTACCCAAGAAAAAGTTACTCGCAAAAAGGATATCTTTAATTTATTTAAGGATATCCAGCAAAAGCCATATTTCGAGGACTCTAAGCGCAATATTGCTTTGTTTAAGGCTAACTGTTTTGATATTCTTCCCAGAATTCCGGAGAATTCCATTGATATGATTTTTGCTGACCCGCCATATTTCCTTTCTAATGGCGGGATTACTTGTCACGCCGGCAAAATGGTTTCTGTTAACAAAGGAAAATGGGATGTATCTAAAGGACTGGAAGATAATTTTCATTTTACTTTACGATGGCTGAGAGAGTGTCAAAGAGTCTTAACACTCAATGGGACTATCTGGGTTTCTGGTACATCGCATATAATTTATACTGTAGGCTCAGCTATGCAGAGCTTAGGATATAAGATATT
>JAHKBC010000006.1 GCA_018825725.1 Candidatus Omnitrophota bacterium | reverse complement strand
CATGGGATGATTGCTGATATATGGAATTTAAAAGACCTACCACAGCTTCATTTATTACCTCCATTTCCTTTTGGCATAGCTATGAAAAACATGCTGGCTTTAAGTAAGCTTGATATATATTTCCTAAAATGGATTTCTTTGGTTAATAAGCGCAATATCAAGTTTTCTTTAAAAAGCAAAGTTGGTTTTTTTTATATTATGCTCCTGAATAAAATATTGGGTGAAGGGCTAATAAGGCCGGAGTTCCTAGATTATAAAGATATTATAAAGGCAGTTGAGTTTGTTGATAATATACTTAAAAAATATAAGGGTTGTTGTATTCAAACCAATATAAGCTCTGCTGTTAGATTTTGTTTAGTTGCCCAAGATAATGGCATCAGCTTAGAAGGTTTAAGGTTTCGATGCAGCGGTGAGCCGGTAACAAATGCAAAGAATAAGATTATAGAGGGTAGCAATGCCAAGTACATCCTGCATTATGCTTTAACCGAGGCGGGAGTAGTGGGAAGCCGATGTTTAAGGCCGACTAGTGTCGATGATATTCATTTATTTAAAGGTTCTTTTGCTTTGATATCCCATATAAGACAAGTTAAAGATGCAAATATCGATGTTTTTTTATTAACTACTTTATTACCTTTTGCACCTAAAATACTTTTAAATGTTGAACCTGGTGATTATGGAAAAATAGAAACTAGAAAATGCGGGTGTCCCTACGATGAATTTGGGTTATATGATCATATTTATGATATCCGAAGTTTTGAAAAATTATGTGGAGATGGAGCTACTTTTTTTGGTCCGGAGCTTATGCGGATAATTGAGGAAATCTTGCCTAGCAGATTCGGTGGGAGCAACTTGGACTACCAATTTGTAGAAAAAGAGGATATAGACGGATTGACTCGTCTTTTCGTCTATATTAATCCAGATATCAATAATATTGATGAAGGTAATATCTTAGCCACCATAATAGGTGAGTTAAAAAAGAAAGGAGAAAAGTATGAAGTAATGGCAGAGGTATGGGCTAGGTTAGGGACTATAAAGGTAATACGTAAGCATCCTATTATAACGGAGAAAGGAAAGTTATACCCGCTTCATATTTTATCGGGTAGCTAGAATAGTAATTTATGTGCTCCTAATCCGAAATTTGATAGTTCAAGTTTATAAAGCATCGTGAAGCAATGTAGATACGGGCGTTCGTCTTGTATACAAATAAAGGTTAAGGTAGTTTATGCTATTAATGCTCTTTGTAGTACTGCAAAACTAACAGGAAGGCTTGGAATATGAGAAAAATAAAAATGATGGCAATAAGTATTATTCTGATCTCAATCAATTTATTATATAATCCTAAGGTTTACTCGGAGGAACTAGAAAAGGTAAAGGTTTACTATCAGCCTATTATATCGCGCGCGCCTTTTATTATTGCATACGAAGAAGGTTATTTTAAAGAAGAAGGGCTTGATTTGGAATTGTTAAAGTTTAGAAATTCATCAGAAGCCATGATTATGCTTTTACAGGGCAGTATAGATGTGTTACCAGGTGCGGTTACAGCAGGTTCTTTTAATGCTGTTAAAGAAGGGAGAAATTTAAAAATTGTTTATCAATTGTTAACGCATGTAAAAGGGAACAAATATCTTGGATTTTATATTAAAACAAGTTTAAAGCCCAATGCAGATATAAAAGCTGTCATTAAAACACTCAAAGGAAAGAAGATAGGCGTTGATTCAATGGGGACAGCGTTTCATTTTGAGATTGAAAATATCTTAAAGAAATATCGGTTGCCATTAAGCGATGTAGAATTGGTTGTTACGCCTATCTCAACGTTAACGGCAGCGCTTGCAAGTGGCGCTATTAATGCGGCAATTTTATTTGAGCCTTTGGCTTCCATTGCACAAGCCGAAATTCAACTATTTCCACTTTATTATAAAGATGAAGTCAATGATATCCCTCTTGGTGCTTGTCTTTGGTATGGCCCGAACCTTATTGAAAAAAGGCCAGAAACAGGTATTAAATTTATGCGGGCTTTTCTTAAAGGAATTAGGCAGTATAACCAAGGTAAGACTAAAAGGAATATTGAAATTCTAAATAAATATATTGGCTTGGAAGAAGAGCTATTGAATAAAATAAATTGGCCTGTTTTTGCCTCCTCTGAAAATAATATCAATTTTGAAGCACTAGAGATATACCAAGATTGGCTTATAGAAAAAAGATATCTTAATGAAAGATTAGATATAAATACGCTAATTGATATGAGTTTTCTAGAAAAAGCAAAGATTAACTAGGTAAAGTTATAAATAAAATATAATCGGGATATAGTCAAATATCTACAGCAGACAGGTATTAAATTTATGCACGCCTATCTCAAAGGGTATCGGTAATATAATCAAGCTATGCCTAAAAGGAATATTGTAATTCTAAGTAAGTATATTGGTTTGGAAGAGGAGCTATTGAAAAAATTAATTGGACTGCTTTTCCTAGTATAAGCAATTTTTTACATTGAGGCGTTAAACAAACATCGGCAATTAATAATATATGGAAATAATCTGTAAAAATGTATCAAAGAGTTACTTGTCGGGAAACAGACGACTTAACGTGCTGGACGATATAAACGTAGAAGTAGAAGACGGAGATTTTGTTTGTATACTAGGTCCTAATGGTTGCGGAAAAACTACATTATTTAAGATATTAGCAGGGATTATAAAACCTACCGAGGGAAGTGTTTTTTATGTCGGTAAATATAATCATTATT
>JAHKBC010000283.1 GCA_018825725.1 Candidatus Omnitrophota bacterium | reverse complement strand
TATTACCGGGATACACCCGGCAAGGAGGTAGTTAATCCTTCAGATGGATTGGCAAAATTGACAGTCAGAATCACAAAGTTAAGTAAACTTGAAGGACTCCAGAAACTGGAAGATGTTGCACAAATAAAAAATGGCGAGGGAATAAAAAGAACACTTAACCTTAATTTGCAGATGGCGTTACAGTTAGCCTGGAATAAGAATGAGCCTGCAGCTTTGGCTAGGCTCGTGGCAGACCGGGAGAATATGGGGAAGTTGCGCCAAGAGCAACTTAGGTTGCGTAACCTGGCTTTAAGAGGATTGACCAGGGTTTTTGTTAATTTCGACGGCTCAATTTCAATCTTTACCCAGCATAATAATATTTATATTCCCGCTGTCTATACTTGCCTTTGGGATGCCTTCAGGTCTATGGATCATACTATTGATAACCTGATTGTTGATTATTTAAATTTAGAAAACGCTCGAGTTGGTATAAGTGAAATTCTAGATCAGGAATTCAATAGTGTAAAGATAAATGAGTTTCTGCAGAATAAAATTGGAGCGTTGGATAAGGTGTCGCGTGAAGAAAAGATACTCATTCGTGATACGCTGGATACTGCCAGGAAAATGCTGGAAATCAATGAAGAAAAAAATGTTTTAAGTCTATTGCAAGGGGCAGGTAAATTGCTTGTAGATTTACAAGAAAATGAACGCCGGATGGTCCGTTTGATTGAGGTGTCTAAAGTAGATAAGTTAAGGGAGATTCTTAATTCGCGTTATTCCAAAGTGCAGAATTTTATCAGCCAGGTGCAAATGCTAATTCGTTGCGCAGAATATCAAAAGATAAGGCGTTTATCGGAAAAATTCAAGAGAATCCGGTTTCTGAGTGACCCCGAATTCAAGGGAATAATTAAACGGGTAATAGCTATTCAAAAAGCTTTGAGCAGCAAGAAAAAGCCGGACACCCAGTCAGCGCAGAAAGAACTAAAGCTCATAGATAAAATTATCAAGAATTCCCGCCAGTCAGGGTATCTGGTAATCAGCTACAGAAGAATGCTAAAAACAGAAGGACTGCGGAATAAAAAGACAGGGGTAGAAAACGAGGTTTTTAATAATACTTTCCAGGCGTTTGTAAGCAGAAGGCAGTTAATTCGTGGCTCTCCGCAATACCTTTATTGGCGCGGCCGTTTCTGGATGACAGTGAATATACCCTATAAAATCGGCCGTACCAACGAAAGAGTAAAAAATCCGCTTTTTGAAGCCGCCAGCCTTATCCTCCTGTTTCTTGATGTAGAAAATTTCGGAAAAACTTTAAAATATCTCTCTCCTAATAAAGGCAGATCTGTCCGTACCCGCAAACTTACCCATGAATTAATCAGCAGCTTATTGAAAAAAGAATTGAATATCAGAAGTTTTTCAGGTTTAGAGCCAGGCAAGGTTTGGGAGCTGCTGGAACGGATAATTGATGTTATTGCCCAGGATTTTACGCTTACTGTTGACGAAAAGCAAAAACTGCTGGCCATGTTTGGCGAGGATTATACATCCGGCTCATCGCCCTTGCTCGATTCTACCCTTATAAGCAGGCCTTGGATTAAATTTACTGGGTTAGTGAGAAGCGCATATGATAAAAAGTGGACAATTGTCCTTTCTTTGGCTATTTTGCTAAGTTTGGCAGTTTCGACATATATTTATATTGATTTATACAGGTTTACTTTTACAGCGAAGGAGAACCAGGAGCTTATAGCGCAAGTCCGGATATTGGAATTGAAGTACCAAGAGAAAAAAAATGAAATGCAGATAGCGAAATTAAATACTGAAATACTCATGCTTGAGGCTTTGCTGCGCCATATTGCTTATATAGAATCATATCGGATGTCTGAAGATATAAAATCGCGGCTTAAATATGACGTAATATCAAAATTCATAGAAAAAGCCCAGCAACAGAATTTGGGCAATATAAGAAATTTTTTAGCAGGGATTCTGATTAAAAATAGAGGTAAGAAATTACCGTTATTGCAAGATGAAATAATTCGAGAAATATATCTGCTTATTGGCATATTAGGCCGGTTGAATAAAGAGCCTTCTGTTTATTCCGAGAAGGGAAAGTTCAGCTCTTCTGCAGTCGGAAATGCTATTCCAGGCTTTGAAGAACATTTACCTAAAATGGCAATAGCGCAGATGTTCTGGTCCTGGAAGAACTCTCAGGGTTACAGCGCGCTGCGTCATATTATAGATGTAATTGAAGCAGCCCATAGTTTAAAGGAAGAAGGTTTTGGCGCAGTCGAAATTTATTTTGACGGACACGGAGAACGCTTAAAAAGGTTCGGACTATATGCCATTAGGCCAGGAGAGCTGAAGAATTGGGAGTTAGCCAGTATAAGCGCTATTGCGCAAGAGCTGAAGAAATCCAGAGCCAGCGCTCATGTTTTAGAGTTATGGCATAAACACTTGAGTGAATTGCAAAAAAAGTTTAAGATAGACGAGGCTAATTTTTGGAGAACAAAGACTGCTCTTAGAGCATCCACTTGGCCAAGAACTGGTCTTTTAGCGGCTAAAGCAACCGCTGTTTCTGCGCCTGGTGGCTCAAGCTCCATATCCACCATTGGGAATCGTAATCCAAAAGGATGGTCTGAAGGAGTTAGGCTGGATTATAAAAAAGATAGAGCTGTTTCTCTGGATGGCGTGCTTAAGGTTATTGACGAGTTGCTTTCGGGTTACTTGGTTCAAACCCTGATAGTAGAATACAGAGGAAAGCGTTATCTGGCTAAAATGGCGGCGGCAAATAGAAGCGCGGCT
Organism: Candidatus Omnitrophota bacterium; assembly: GCA_018825725.1. Lineage (GTDB taxonomy): Bacteria > Omnitrophota > Gorgyraeia > Gygaellales > Profunditerraquicolaceae > JAHKBC01. Next base: position 35 of record JAHKBC010000283.1, on the reverse strand, counting down.
GATATTTTGTTGTTAGAGCAAAGCTTTATTATTCC
>JAHKBC010000282.1 GCA_018825725.1 Candidatus Omnitrophota bacterium | reverse complement strand
TCTTTTAATACATCCGCAATTCTGTCGAATATATTCGAGCTTTCTGGTTTTATCTTAGCGCTGCCGGAGTCAAACAGGATATCTGAAAGCACTGTCACAACGATGCCTTTATTAGAAAGCTCAAGTTTCATTTTGTAATCTTTTATTTCTTGGTTCAAGGTTTTCTCAATCTTTTCTTTGGCATTTTCCAGGTCTGTGATCCACTTGGCAGCTTCCAAGGCAGTCTCATCTTGGCGGGATATAAGATCTTGGTTGGCCTGTTGTAGTTCCTGGACAATTCCTTCTTTTTTGGTTAAGTCAGTCCGCCACCGATTCAGCTGGGTTTCATATTCGGTTAATTTGCTATTTTTTTCCGTTAATTCCTTGTTTAGTTCGCTTAATTTAGCGGTATATTCAGTGTTAAGTTTTTTAATAGCATTGACATGCCCTTCGGATTCCTGCCGAATCGAGGCGATTACTCTATCCTTCTCTTCGATTTTTCGATCGGCATTATTTTTTGCGGATTTTATTTCAGTATTCAAACGTTCAATCTCCAGATTACTTTTTATTATAGTTTTTTCTGTGTCGTTTAATCTATCTTGCGTGCTAGATAATTTCTTTTCCGTGGTGTTCTGGGTTTCGTTTTGTTTGTTTTTTATGCCTTCTAGAGCTTCAGTCAAGCTTTTGTTTAGGGACTCGGCTGACAAGAGCGTATTTCGTGAATCTTTAAGCTTATTTTCTTTCTGTTGAAGTTCCTCTGCGATAGACCGATTCTTATCCTTAAGGTTTAGTATATCTTTATCGGATTTTTTCTGAAGTACTTCAATATTGTTTCTTAACTCGGTTACATCTGATTGTCTGGATATAACCTCTTTAGAATGTTGTTCAATTAATTTACTAATTGTTAAATCATTTTTATTTTTTAGCTTCTCTAATTCTTTTACCTGCTGCATACTTTGTGCCTGTATTTGTTTATTTAGAGCAGCTATTTCCTGATCTTTTTCAGACTTTAGCTTATTCAGGGATGCCTCGTGTTTTGCCGTTAAATCCTTAGCTTCCGCATCCTTTTGAGATCCGGCCTTTTTTAATTCTGCGGTTAAACCGATTATCTCCTGATCCTTTTCAGACATTAGCTTCTCTAATTCTTTCAGATGACTTGTTTTTAGATCGGCAATTACTTGATTATTTTGCTTTCCTGATTGATTTAAAATCTGGTCACTCTCTGCCTGGAATCTGGATAACTTTTTATTTGATTCATTTTCTTGATTTTTCTTATTCTGTTCAAGCTGATTAACTAGCGCCTTGAGAGTTGAGCTATCCATTTTTAGCAACTTGTTTTCATCATTAAGTTTATTGCGGCTATCGCCAAGGAGGGTAAGTTCATCTTTAAGTTTTTGGATATTATTGGCGTAATCGTTAACCTGCGAGGAATATTCATGTTTTTGTATATTTAACTGGCTATTTATGGAAGACAGTTCTCTATCCTTTTCTAATAATAGGGCATTGCTTCTTTTTTCCTGAGCCTTATTACTTTCGATTAGGTTACTTAGTTTATCCTTGGCAGCGGCGAGTTGTGTGTTTAAGGCCTGCAACTCCTTTTCTTTCGTAGAAAGCGTTTTTTCAGCCTCTTTAGACCTGGAAGCAGTATCTGTGCTTTCCTTGCGGGAATCTGTTAATGAATATTCTAATTCTTTAACTCTTGTTTCTTTTAATGTCAGCTCTTCCTGCGTTTTTTGAAGCAAATCATTAATTCGTGAAATCTCCTGTGCATCTTTTTCAGTAATAGATTTATTTAATTTTTTTGCTTCATCTAAAGCCGAAATAACCTTTTTTTGTTCTGCTTCGTTAGCAGAGATTAAATCAAGGATTGTTTTATTCTTAAGCTTTAGGTCTTCAATCTGGGATTCATAAGCAGACTTAAAGGCTTGAATGTTTTCTTTTATTTTCTTGGTAATCTCATTCTTTTCCTGCACTGCAAGGTTGTACTTATTCTGCCAGCCTTGGGATTCATTGGAGAGATTTTCGACTTTGGTCATAAAGCTATCGCCAACGGCTTTAATCTTTTCCTGATACTGATTATTAGCTTCATTTAATTCTTGTTGTTTTTGCTGCAGGGTACTATTTAAACTTTGAATTCCGGTGCCTTTTGCGGTCAGGTTATTTGCCATTAATTCGAGCTGTTGTTTTAAATTTATAATACTGGCATCTTTGACAGCTATTAGTTCATCCTTTTTATTCATATCTTCCAAAGCCATATTCCTGCGTTTTAAACTTTCCATTTTGAAGGTTTCTGTATCTTTATCTTTCTGATCCAAGTCTTTTTTTGCCTTAACTAATTTATCTTGTAGTAGGATAATATCTTGTTTTAGGTTATTAATTTGATTTAACAAGGCAGTGTCAGCTTCTGCAGATTTAGGAGGCAGGGGCAAGGGCTGCGTGGGAGCAAATTTTCTTTTGGTTTGCACAGTAAATTCTACCGGTTTCTTAGGAGCAATTCTTCTGCCGGTTTGCGCAGGAAGTATTGCTGGTTGAGCGGTTAATGCGGGCGATGAAGGAGAATTTATTTTACGCAGGTAATCCTTGGCAACTATGTTTCCTGGCTCAATAAGAAGTGCCTTATTAAATTCATCCGCTGCCCTCTCCAGGTCATTGGTA
>JAHKBC010000281.1 GCA_018825725.1 Candidatus Omnitrophota bacterium | reverse complement strand
TCTGCATCAAAACTGCAAAATCCACCTGGTGCGCGTCAAAATCCGGCCCATCCATACAAGTAAACCTGGTCTTTTCTCCCACGCTTACTCTGCAGGCACCGCACATACCCATTCCGCAGACCATCAGGGAATTCAAGCTGACAATGGTCGGAATATTATTAGCGCGGGTCATCTCGCTGACTGCCTTCATCATTACTGCCGGGCCAATTGCATAGACCCTGTCTATCTTTTGGCCATTATTAATCAATGAATTCAGGACATCAGTAACAAATCCTTTCTCGCCGTATGTGCCGTCATTAGTAGCCACTAAGAGTTCATCGGATACCGCGCGCATTTTATCCTCCCAAAAAACATATTCCTTGCTGCGATAACCGATAATCGAAGTTACTTTATTCCTCTTTTCTTTTAAACTTCTTGCCAATGGATAAACAGGAGCAATGCCTATCCCGCCGCCGATAACTACCACATTCCCAAAGTCCTCAATCTCCGTAGGGTTACCCTGCGGCCCCAATAAATCCAATAGATGATCTCCTTTCTTCATCTTGGAAAATAAACAAGTCGTCTTGCCTAAGGCCTGAAAAACCAAAGCAATAGTCCCTTTTTGGCGGTCATAGTCAGCGATTGTTAAAGGAATACGCTCTCCTTCTTCGCGCACCCTGACTACTACAAATTGTCCGGCCAGGGCCTTTTTGGCAATCAAAGGAGCATCTAATAAACAATAGTGTATCTGCGGAGCTAATTCTGATTTTTCTAATATTTTAAACATAATCTATTTACCCTACACTCGACGTTTATAAGTACCCGTCGCTAAGTGGTATTGCGTCGGTTTCGTGTCCGTACACGAAAAAAAAACGTCCCTTATTAAGTTTCCGGACGCCTTCGTCAATTGAAACCTTCATTTTTTGCTTACTCCAATTTCCTTATTATATTAATATAGGATTATTTTTTGTCAAGATTATTTTGCCTAATATTTAGGCGACAGAAAAAAGGCTTCTTTATTGTATAGAAAAAGAGGCTAATAAAATGCCGCAGGTATTGAATGAATATTTTTAGCGAAAGCTTGCTTTTGCCTCTTACGCGATCTATAAAGATATAGGGTATTTCGATAAACTTTCGGTAGCGCGCCTTGGCAAAGATCTCCAGCCCGATTTTGAAACCATAAGGAAAAATTTCTATGCCCTCCAAGGCGCTCTTCTTAACACAAAAAAAACCAGAGGTATTATCCCTGACCCTGGTCAGCAAACTACCCGCTAAACAACCCGCAATGGAGGTAATCCGGCGAGAAAATGGTAATCTTTCTATACCGCCGCCTTTTATATAACGGCTGGCAACTACCAAATCATATCCGGCTTGGAGAGCAAAAATAAATTCCGCAATAAGTTCAGGCGAATGGCTGGCATCGGCATCCATTATTATCAGATACTCGCCGTTTGATATGGCTATACCGTCAATTATGGAAAGTGATAACCCCCTCTCCTTTGCGCTGCGGACTATAACCTTTCCTTTATCAACCAATACCGATTGAGCCGCTGAAGCTGTTCCGTCCCGGGATGAATCGTCTATAACCAATATCTCATAGGAAACATTCAGGCTGTCCAGGACTTTAATGCTGCGCTGTAAAATTTCCTTTATGTTATCAACTTCATTATAGGTCGGAATAAGAAGAGAGATGAATTTAGTCTGCAACATGCTTTAAATAATTATTTGGAAATTACCGGGGCTTTCTCGGTAGGTTGGTTCTTTCGTTCTTCTAATTGTTGCCTTAATTCCTGTATCTGCATGCTCTCTTGTTTTTGCAGCTCTCTGAATTCTACCAACTTCTTCTCAAATTCTAAAAACCTTTGCGCGTCATCCTGTTGCTTTAAACTCAAAGATTCCTGGGCTTGGGTGAGCGACTCTTCCAGATTCTTGCGGTAATCCTGAATTTTATTTTTATTTTCCACGATCCTGGCCTCCAGGATAGAAATCTTTTCTAAAAGCTGCTTCTGCAGGAAACCGGTTTCGGCTAAAACTTGAATATATTCCTGTAACATCTTTTCATATTCCGAATCTTTCAAAGCCAGGTTATCAAGGCTCAAGGATAAAAACTGCTCAACCCGGTTCAAATTTTGCGTATCCTGCCTGCGGTAATCATCCAGCTCATCAGAGAAGTAGTCCGAAAGCTCGCGTAACTGTTCCTGCTGGAATATGAAGTTCTTGGTTTTTTCGCTGGACTCGATTTCTCGACTAATGGAGAAACGAGTATTCCAAAGCTTCTCTACCTGTTCCATAACGCTCTCCTCGGTGTCTTTACGCAAGACATCATAATGCTTATTCTGGTAGGTAATTAGCCCTATCCCCAGAAGTAAAAACAAAAATAAGCTTAATAACCATGGATTCTTCATATTGATATATTTTACTCCAAGAAAAAAGATTGAGCAATAAGTTTAAGGTTTTCAAAAAAGAAGAACCGATCTTTAAAGCGGGTTATTCAAAAAGGGAGAGGAGGCTGAACTTTCCATCCAGTTTAAGCTGAAAACCCGAAAGATCCGGATAATTCATGGTTAGTTGCGCCGGTTCGGTTACAAAAAATATTGGAGGAGTGCCGTCTTTTTTCTCGGTTATCTCGCAGTGCGGAACATCTTTTAGCATAGTGAATATCGAAGTATAAGGATCATTATATTTTAATCGCACCGCTACAAAATCTTCCGAGCCCAACTGTTTATTCCGCGCCTTTTCTTCCAATTCCCTGTGTTTATGCTGGCTTATGATTATATACAACGGGGCAAAACAAGAGCGCGTGGAATCCATAATTATGAATTCTTCATTATCCGGATGCGAATTCAGGCTAATCTGGGTAGAGTCATGGCTTAAACCCACGCAGATAAGCTTATGAGCGCCATACTCAGGACTAGATGAATAAATCAAATCCACCATGCCTTGAGTCTTATGATTTTCCAGGATTTTTTTGGTGGGCTTAAGCCTTTGAATCAGACCCTTGGCCTCCAATTGCGCAAATAACTCTTCGCTGGCATTAACCGGTTTTAATTTTATTTCCATATATTCCTTTTTAAGGGACTGTTCTTAAATCAAAGCGGAGCAGTCCCCGATTGAGTTGAGAACCGTCACTTATTTTAACGAATTATTTTATTTTAGCAAGAGATTTTATTGCAGAGACTACCCTCTGAACAGCATCTTCTACCTGCGGACTAACCTCCTCCCCAAACTTGAGGTCCTTGGGTTGAATGCCCAGAATAATTATTTTACACTTCAAAGAACTAACAAGATAATCCGCCATTACTTTAGGCGGTAGAGAATGCGTGGAAAAAGTGATCCCGCCGGTATTGTCAGGATCCACCAATATAATACTCCCGGGTTTCTTATGGGCCTCCACCGAATCCACAATTACCAGGTGTGTAGGTTTAAATTTTTTTATTTGCCCGGTCAGATTTTCCGGGGCAGTCTCTCCAAAAAAAATCTTGAATACCGGCTCTGTGTCAAGTTCCTCTAGCTTTGTTAGTTTTTCAACTACCAGCATACCGGCAGCATCATCCCTGCGCAGCCGCGACCCCACTCCTAGTATACCGATGCGCTTGGAGCCTTCTAATTTATTTTCCAGATCCTGAATGAGTGTTTTCATCAAAAGTTACCTTTAATTTACCTAAATCAATCTCGGCAATAAATCTCTTTTCTCCCGCCGATTTAATAACAATAGCATGGGAGGGACATCGCGCATGCACAAGCTGCAACCAATACACTTATAGGATGACAAAACCTCTTTAAGCATTTTTCCAGGCCTCTTTGTATGTTCCTTACGGATACATCACCACGACTCGTCTTTGCCCGGTAGCTCGCCCCCGCCAAATAAAAAAGTTTAGCTGCAGGATATCTTTCTATAATTATCTTAATTTAATTATAAACTATGCGGGACTACTGTTAAGTTCTGCTTTTAATATCCCTGGTCAAAATGATCGCCTCGGCAATCTCGCGCATAGACTTACGCGTGTCCATACTCTTTTTTTGAAGCAGTCGGTAGGCTTCAGAAGGAAGTATCTTGGCCTCCTGGGAAAGTATATCTTTAGCCCGCTCCACCAGTTTGCGGGTTAAAAGGGCTTCTTCAGCGCTGCGCGCGCGCAAGTCAAGCTCTGCATTTTCAATAGCTACTGCTGCCTGGTTGGCTACTACGCTTAACAAACCTAGTTCCGTATCGGTAAATTTATGTTTCTTAGAGGTGTAACAGTTGAGTACCCCGATTACCCTTCCCTTTACCGCCAGAGGGACACTGGCTAAAGAAACCAGCCCTTCTTTTTTAGCGATATCCCGGTTTAAATAACGCTCATCTTCTCGAATATCCAAAATGCATTGGGGCTTATTTTCCTTAGCCACTATACCGGCTATTCCATTCCCCAATTTTATATTGGGTTTCTTGTTATAGGCCTCGGATATAGACTGTGTAGCCTTAACTACCAGTTCTTTCTTTTCCGGATCCAAAAGCATCAAAGAACAGACCTTGGAATTCATTACCTCCGCGGTAATCTTAACTACCAGCTTTAGTAATTCATCCAGGTATAAGCCTGAAGTAATCAGGCTGGCTACCTTGGATATCCCCTCTATCTGTTTTAAATAAACTTCATAACCCTGTTTCTTTACCTTGGGCATTCTTTAAACTCTTCGCTTTTAACTTCTCGCCTTATAATATCGGCAGATACTTTTTTATCTCGTATTGGGTAACCTGGGCTTTGTATTCATCCCACTCCATCTTTTTATTGCGGATAAAGTACTCGAATAATTTCTCCCCCAGCGCCTCGCGCACTAATTTGCTATTTTCGGCGATTTTTATAGCTTCTAACAGATCATCCGGCAAAGAGCTTATCCCGGCCAGCTCCCTCTCTCTTGCGGTCATATCATAAATATTATCATTTGCCGGGCCTGCCAATTTATAATTCTTTCTCATCCCTTCCAGCCCCGATGCCAGCATCACTGAAAAAGTCAGGTATGGATTGCAGGCCGGGTCTGGCGAACGATACTCAATCCTGGTTGCCTTTTCTTTGCCAGGCTTATACATAGGCACCCGGATTAATGCCGAACGATTCATCTGCGCCCAACAGATATAAACAGGTGCTTCATAACCCGGAATCAGGCGCTTGTAAGAATTCACCCACTGGCTGGTCACTGCGGTTATCTCTGAAGCATGTTTTAATAACCCCGCAATATAGGACTTGCCCACACTGGAAAGATGGTATTTATCATTCTTGTCAAAAAAAGCGTTCTTCTCTCCTTTTCCGCCGGAGGCGGATCCGCCTTTGGCGGAAAATAACGACTGATGCACGTGCATACCTGAACCATTAATGCCAAACAAGGGCTTAGGCATAAAGGTAGCATAGACACCATTCTGACGAGCGACCTCTTTAACTACAAATCGATAAGTCATCACATTATCCGCCATTTTTAAGGCATCATCATAACGTAAGTCAATCTCGTGCTGGCTGGAGGCAACCTCATGGTGGCTGTATTCAACAGTTATACCTAAAGATTCCAGGGCCATAATCGTATTACTTCTTAAATCCTGGGCCACATCCAAAGGAGCTAAATCAAAATACCCTCCCTGGTCAAGCGGCTGTGGAATGTTGGAGTCTTTGAAATAAAAATACTCCAGCTCCGGGCCAACATAATAGGTATAGCCCAGTTCCTTGGCCTTAGCGATATTCCTCTTTAGAATAAACCTGGGGTCTCCTTCAAAAGGCTTGCCGCTTGGTTCATAAATATCACAGAACATCCTGGCTACGCTATAATTTTCTCCGGAACGCCAGGGAATAATTGCAAAAGTAGTTGGGTCAGGCCGGGCAATCATATCCGATTCTTCGATACGCGCAAAACCCTCAATGGAAGAACCGTCAAAACCCATCCCCTCTTCTAAAGCGCCCTCTAATTCATTGATGGTAATAGCAAAGCCTTTGATAAAACCCAGAACATCGGTAAACCATAAACGGACAAATTTTACCTTGTGCTCTTTGGCTAACTTTAAAATCTCCTGTTTGGTCCTAGGCATTTTACCTCCTCTTTAGAAATATTTTTATTCTATACAAAGCCTCTTTGATATTATCCATGCTCGAAGCGTAAGATATACGCACGTAATCTGTAAACTGGTCTCCAAAAGCTGTGCCCGGAACAAGGGCAACCTTCTCTTCTTTTAAAAGCCTTTGGGCAAAATCCAAACAATTCCTGCTGTATTTTTTTATTGAAGGGAAGGCATAGAATGCTCCATTAGGTTTATGGCATTTTAAACCCAAGGCATTCAAACCATCAACCACTATTTCCCTGCGCCGCATATATTCCCGCTTCATCTCTTCCACAGCAACCTTGCCTGAATGCAGGGCCTCGCAAGCAGCCATTTGAGACGTAATAGACACGCACATAATCGTATATTGGTGAATCTTAGTCATAGCAGCAATAACTTCCTTTGGGCCGCAGGCATAACCCACGCGCCAGCCGGTCATAGCATAACCTTTGGAAAAACCATTTAAATAAATCGTCCTCTCCTTCATTCCGGATAGAGTCGGCAACGGCGTATGCTCAAAATCATAACTTAAATCACTGTAAATCTCATCAGTGATACATAAAAGTTTATGCCTTAATATCACATCCTTAAGAGCATTTAATTCTTTTTTAGTATAAGAGACCCCTGTCGGATTGGATGGATAATTAAGGAATACAGCCTTAGTCTTGGCATCAATATGCTTCTTCAACATGCCGGCAGTCAACTTAAAATTATTCTTACTGGTATCAATAAATACCGGCACACCTCCTGCTAATTCCGTTAAAGGCCCGTAGGAAACATAGCTGGGACTGGGAATAATCACCTTATCAAGCGGATTAAGTATAGCCCGTAAGACCAGATCCTTAGCCTCGCTGACTCCGACAGTAATTAAAATCTCTTCATCCGGACAATATTCCATACAGAAGGTATTCTTTAGGTAACGGCTAATGCTTAACCTTAATTTATAAAGCCCCTTATTAGAGGTATAAGAAGTAAAGCCCTGTTCCAAGCTGGATATCCCGGCTTCTCTGATCGGCCAGGGAGTGACAAAATCCGGCTCACCCACGCCCAAAGAAACAATATCCTTCATCCCCAACACCAGGTCAAAAAAGGCGCGGATCCCTGAAGGCTTCATATTCTCAACTATTCTGGAAATCTCTCTTTTCATCCTTAAATCCCTATATTCTATCTACTACATACTACCTGCTGTTTTAATATGATATTGCAATCCTCTTATTCTCTTCTCTATGTTTTAAGATTACTCCGTCTTCTTTGTACTTCTTAAGTAAAAAGTGCGTCACTGTACCCCGGATATTCTCTAAGCACGAGAGCTTTTCTGCTACAAAATTCGAAACAGTATGGATATTCTTACCCTCTACCACTACCAATAAATCATAGGTCCCGGAGATAAGATAACAACTGGTAACCTCAGGAAATGAATAGATACGCTCGGCTATCTTATCAAATCCCACATCCTTTTGGGGAACAATATTTACTTCAATCAATGCCCTAGCTTCAGAATTATTGTCCCGGATTAAATCACGATTGATTACTGCCTTATATTTGACAATCACGCCTTCCTTTTCATACTTTTGTATTGCTTTTTTGACTGCCTCCGGCTTCTTGCGTTTCATCTTAGCTATCTCTTGAGGCGTGGTCCGCGCATCCTTCTCTAAAATCTCTAATATCTCATCCATTTTCTACCCTCCTAAATTGGTCCGCCGCAAGGCGGAACAATTTACTCCGAGAGCTATAGCACGATACTAGGCTATCGGAGTTAAATTATCTTTATTTTCTTGCTCGCTAATTTACTCCGAGAGCTTTTAATACAATACTAGGCTATCGGAGTTAGAACACCTACCGCTAAATATAACAAATCTGCGGCAATCTTCTCTTATGCTCAGACCTCTTAACCATTGCTTTGACTTTTTTCACTTTATATAAAGGAAGAATCTGCCTTACCTTTTTCTCCAAAGCCATAAGGATATCATCTAACTCCGGATAAGTTATCCCCATCTCACCTTCATCAGTCTGGTCCGGCCATAGCCCGGCAGTAGGAGCTTTTGACATAATCGGTTCAGGAACATTCAAGGCCCAGGCTAATTGCCTGACCTGGCTCTTTAAAAGACTTCCTATAGGCAAGATATCCACGCCTGCGTCCCCATATTTAGTAGAATAACCCACCATAATCTCGGATTTATTTCCTGTGCCGCAAACCAGGTAATTCAGGTTATTGGCAAAATAATACAGAGTCATCATTCTTAAACGTGGTTTCAGATTAGCCTGGCTTAAGCGGTTTCCTTTCGGAAAAAGGCCCATTAAAGTATCATAGGCCTTAGATAAATCTATGGTTTTAGTCTTTATTCCGAACCTTTTGGCAGTTAATTTAGCATCGATCATATCCTGCTTCTGGCTGTGGCATGGTAAGATTAAAGCCAAAACCTTATTCTTTCCCACTGCCTCTTTAGCCAAAGCTAGAATCACAGCAGAATCAATGCCGCCAGAAAGGCCTAAAATAATGCCTTTGGCGCCGCTTAATCTAACCTGCTTCTTAATCCAATTTACAATCTTTTTCTTCATGTAACACCCATCAGGCAACGCTGTTGCCATTTAGTGACATCCACCAAGCCGGTGTTTCTCTAACTTAAGACTCAGATGGCGAAGGTGAAGAATAGTATATACTACGATTAGTTTATAAATTATATACCACTAAATAGATAGGGTCAAGGAGATATTGAGAGGTCCAAAGCTGCACTCAAATCCAGCCCAAGCCCCCGCTTATAACCTTTAAATCGCTCTAGAAGACAAGGTTAAAAACTAGAAACAAGTCCTAGTTTTAGCAAGACTTTCTTTAGAGCATCCAAATCACTTTTAATCAATTCAATATTGGCCATTTTGACGTTGGGCATTAATGTTGGATTTTGCTCGCAAAGACGATTCTCATTTTCTAATGCTTTAATGCGATAACGCAATACCTTTCTGGATAACTCTTGTGTGCTCTTTTTAGTCTTCTTTTTCATTTAAGCCTGGGCAATCTTATGTAGGACCTCGTAGATAAAGGCCTGATAATTTATCCCCATCTTGGGCGCTTCCTCCTTTCTACTTTCAATAGACGCAGAAAGGAACAGTATCTAATGGAAATATTTGGTGATTTTGGGATTTGGCGCGTCGCTCAAAACACGCCTCGCCAAGGGCATCTATTAGATTAGGTTTGAAATTAAAATTTGTTCGGCAGGATATCAGTAGGAGAAAAAATAGAAACGTCCCCTATTTTCCTATATATAGGTCACGGTTAATTGGAATTTGACAACTATGATTTTGTAATGTATACTTATGTGAATAGTGGAGGGATATATGGACTGGAAAGAAAATAAGGTTATAGCTATTGGGGCAGGGGCAGTATTGGTGCTATGTATCATTATGATTGTTATTATCTTACAGCCTAAGAAAACATTGGTAATGCTTATGTCAGATTCAAACCAAGAAATTTTTACTGGGAAAGTTCCCAATGGCGCTAAGTTTCCTTTGCTTAATCCTAAAACTAAAATGATGGATTTGTATCCTGCTTCAAAGGTAAAATGCGAAAAATGCGGTTGGGAGGGATACGTGATTACTTTCAAAAAACCGGGCGAACCAGTTGACCCCAGATGTCCTAATTGTAGAGCTCAAACAATATACCTTAGATCTATTAAGTAATAATTATCTTATGGGGCTTTAAGTAGAGAGGGCCTTATGCTAAGAGATAAAAAAGTCAATACAGGCTTTACGCTGGTTGAAATTATGGTTGTAGTAGCAATAATTGGTATTCTTACTGCTACCATAACACCTCAGGTGAGCGGTCTTGTGGATAAAGCTCGTAAGGCCAAAGCCCAGGCAGATGTAAACTCTATTACTGTCGGAATATTGGCATATGTAGACGATAATACCGGAACGTATCCCGGAGGCAATATCCGTATTGCCCAGGATGGGCAGTGGCTTAATACATATCTGATGGCAACTGGAGCAGCAAAAAGGTATTTGCAGAAGAGAATTGAAAATGACCCCTGGAATTTAGCTTACCGTTTTTTTAGCTGCAGCAATTATGCCACTGGCCATTCTTTTGTTATGAGCCGCGGACAGGATAAAAGCTGTGGAGGTGGTTCTCCTTACCGCTGGGGTAATGCAGCTGTGGGGGATGATGTTGTTGTCTGGATAAGATAAATTTAGAAAACATTTTTTCTAGATTTTATTACATACCAAAAGGCTGAAGACAAAATTATTCAGCCTTTTTAATTTATATGGTAAAATATAATAAAGCGATATGACAAATTTCCAGAAAAATAGTTTTATTATTCTAGCCATACTGCTATTAGCGGCAATTAATTCTTATTTTTATACCAGCCGCAGCCATATCTTTAAGGAAGCTGTTATAGCCCGGGCCCCTTCAGTTGTTAAAGCAGAAACGTCCCCTCTTCCATATATAAATCCCGGTTAATCGAAATTTGACAACTATGATTATGTAATGTATACTTATGTTAATAGTGGAGGGATATATGGATTGGAAAGAAAATAAGGTTATAGGTCTAATCGCAGGTGTAATCTTAATATTTTCTATTATATTGGTCATTATTTTGTTGCAGCCGAAAAAAATAAGAATGGCGTTTATGGCTGAGGGCGCAGATGAAGTTTTCGAGATGAATGTCCCTATAGGCACTCAAGGCCCAGTTGTTAATCCGAAGACAGGGGCCAGGGTTTTATATCCGGCTACAAAATTAAAATGCCAAAAGTGCGGCTGGGAAGGGTGGTTAATTAACTGGAGGTCAAGCTCAAAACCTCTCTCGCCTAAAGAGCTGGCAAAATTGTCTGACGAAAAGAAGTCGGCTAAAATAAAGTCCGGCTTACCTACTGTTTGCCCTAGATGCGGCTCTCCGCAATTAAGCCAGATGAAATAAATCTATTATAACTTCTAGAAGGTGGTTATAATGAAAGACAAAGGCTTTACTCTTGTGGAAGTGATGGTTGTGGTGGCGATTATCGGTATTTTGGCTACTACGGTTTTGCCCAACGCAACTAACTTAATCAATAAAGCAAAAATAGCAAAGGCGAATTCAGAGCTGCAATCCTTAGCAGTTGCTATCCTGGCCTATTACGATGACCGCAATAGCTGGCCAGGCGATATTAGTGGCAACGGCTGGAATGATAGCTGTTATATCGGACGGACAGTGCGCGGCGGTTGCGGCTTTGGGAATGTTTGTCTTATGTCTACTACGTATGGCGCTACCAGGTATCTAAATAGAGATATTACTCAATCTCCCTGGGGTGGCGGCTGCGGGACATACCTCTGGAGATCAAGGCCTGATGGCTGGTTTGCTTTTGTCGCTTGTCTTGGCCCAGATAAGACGCGCCAAACCTGCTTTACTACTGTAAGGGCACCAGCCGGTGATGACCTCGTAGTTTATTTAGAATGATTTTAAATGCCTTTGTATTTTTACAAAAATAAATTTTTTTATATAACCGCAGCAATCTTTCTTATTGTTAGCCTTAATTTATATCGATTATTAAGGAATGAAGGAAAAGTAAATCTCTTTCCGGGCTGGGACAAAACAATAGAAACATCTGGATTTTTCTTCAAGGCGCCTAATAATTGGCCTCTGGCCGTTATCCGGGGAAATAAAGAAAAAGGAGAAGTTGTTTTTTCTCAGCAATTTCATTTCCAAAGATACAACTGGTACCTGGTTTTTTCTTGGGATAAGCAAGATTTTAATTGGAAAGAGTTACTACCGCCTTTAAAAAAAGATCCTGGAGTCAAGAGCGAACCCGAATATAATTTTGGAGAGATTTATCAGAAAGACATTTTATTCCAAAACAAAACCAGGGGATTTAAGAATATTGTTCTTTGGATTAAACGGTCTTGCGGTATAGTCGAGCGTAACTGGCTTTTTTTGTTCGAATCTAATAATCTGCCGGGGGAGAAATTTTTTTTTAAAGCCCTATACCTTAGCGATAAAAGTCAGGAAGAGACATTCCGTCGCATTCTAGCTTCCATAAAATTTAAACGATAAAATATGGATATTGTAGTTGAAACCCGGGGATTAGGTAAAAATTTTACAAAAGTTATTGCTTTGGCGGATTTAAATTTAACCTTAAAGCAAGGAGAGATCTTCGGGCTCCTGGGGCCAAATGGCTCAGGAAAAACCACTTTGATTAAGATCCTTCTAGGGGTCCTTTTTCCCACAAAAGGCAGCGTCCGGGTTCTAGGGCAGGACCCCAGGGATATCTCAATAAAATATCGGATCGGATTTTTGCCTGAGACTCCTCAATATTACCCTTTCTTAAATCCGGTTGAGGTTTTAGATTTCTTTGCCCGGCTTTTTAATATCCCCAAAAAATTAAGGAAAATAAGAATAGAAGAATTAATTAATCTGGTCAGCTTATCGGATTATAGAAAGAGGAGATTGGGTGCTTTCTCTAAGGGGATGCTCCAGAGGATGGGCTTAGCCGTAAGCCTGATTAATGACCCGGATTTTTTATTATTGGATGAGCCGACTGTAGGTTTAGATCCGCTAGGGGCATTCCAGGTCCGGGATTTATTATTAAAATTAAAGGCCGAAGGAAAAACTATTTTGCTTTGCAGCCACTTGCTTTCGGAGGTTGAAAGCGCCTGCGACAAAATCGCTGTTCTTTATAAGGGAGTACTGGTAAAAGAAGGCCGGCTCTCTGAACTTTTGAAGAAAGATGATGAAATCCAGATTAATATTAAAACTAAAGAACCAGCTATCAGGGATAAAATCTTAGCCTTGATAAAAAACATTGAAGAAACCGAGGTGGATATCGGTTATCCTAATCAATCCCTGGATGAGTTATTCCGCAGTATAATTAAGGATTCAGAGAATGTTAAATAAGGTTTGGGCAATAACCATAAATTCTTTTAAAGAGGCAATCCGCCGTAAGATCCTCTATGTGTTTTTATTTTCTGCCATAGGCATTATTTTCGTTGGCCGCTTCTTTAACTTTTTATCTCCTTCAAACGAAACAAAAATCGCTATTGATATGGGCCTGGCCGGTATTCTTTTTTTTGGGGCCCTTATCGCAATATTTTCCTGCGGGGAGCTGATTCCCCGGGAGATAGAAAAGCAGACTATCATTACTCTTTTAAGCAAACCAATAAAAAGGATTGAATTTTTGGCAGGTAAATTTCTGGGCGGTTTTCTTTTGGTATTTGTGAATTTTCTTTTAATGTCGATTGTATTCCTGGTGATAATTTATTTCAAGGAAAAAACAGTCTCAATAGACCTGGTTAAAGCGCTTTTGCTTACCTTCTGGGAGCTAATAGTTTTATCTTCGATTGCCGTATGCCTATCTATCTTAAGCTCAACAGTAGCTTTTAACGTAACCGTTACCTTTTCTATTTA
>JAHKBC010000280.1 GCA_018825725.1 Candidatus Omnitrophota bacterium | reverse complement strand
TTTTGTATTCATCCACTTGATCCTTTTTAAATCTTAAATATACTCCTCCGACTTTATAGGCGGGTATTGAGCTGTTTTGCGCCAGGTCAAGCACCTCTTTTTCAGATACGCCTAATAAGAAAGAAACATCCCTTACGGTTAAAAGTTTTTCTTCAGACATAAATATTAGTTGTCTTTCTAAAGATTATTTATTGATTTTACCGGAGGCAATCCATGAATCTATGGATTTTCTTTCAAACTTCCAGCCATTTTGCTCTTTTGTAGCCGGAATCTTGCCGGAATTTGCCCATTCAACAATAGAGTCGTTATCTACTTCCAAGTAGCGGGCTAGTTCCTCGGTGTTCATGAAATCCGCCAACATAGAGCATTTGCCTTCAAAGAGCGCTCCTTCGGCAACGCTTAATCTAGCCGGGCTTATATCGCCTTCTACTATGGCCGTATGCTGTAGGACAAGTCCGTGTTTGGCGATTATCCTGCCTTTAACTTTTCCGGCAATTACAATCTGATCTCCGGTGATATTGGCATTAACTTGGGCGCTGGAACCTATAGTTAGGTTGCCTTTAGTTTCCAATGTGCCTTCGAATTTACCGTTGATACGTAGATTAACTGGATCGCGAAAAGTCAACGTTCCTTGCATGGCTGCGTCTACATCCAAGATTTTTTCTTCCGTCTTTTTCTTAAATGCCATTAGCCCTCCCCTCTTGTCTTAAGCCCATCTTTAATAAGAGTCAGAGATTCTACTTTTCTCAATACTAAGAGAACGGCAAGGGTTAGAATAGAAGTATAGACAGCCGCATTATAAAAACCGCTCCCCGTAGCTAGGCCGATTCCGGCAACAACCCAGAGGCTGGCAGCTGTGGTTAGTCCTCTGATGCCGTCTTTCTCGCGCATGATTGTTCCCGCGCCTAAAAAACCAATACCGGTAATTACTCCAGCCGCTATACGGCTGGGGTCTAAGCTAGCTATGTCCTTATATATATCAAAAACATACATGGATGTCAACATGATTAGGCAGGAACCCAAGCTGACCAGGATATGTGTGCGTAGGCCTGCGGTCCTGCGGTGAATTTGTCTCTCCAATCCGATGAGGCCGCTCAAGACTATTGAGAGCGTTAGACGAATAATAATTTGTTTATCGGATAGCATTTATTCCTCCTCTTGTTTAGTCTAAAGCCAGGTTTAAAGAAAAAGACGATCTGTGGCCTTTTTTAAAAATTTGATAACCGAATCCCGCAACCATGGCGGCATTGTCTGTACATAATTGTTTGGGAGGAAAATAAAGATTTAGGCCTGCTAGCGCCCGGGATTCTCTCTGGAACCTATCTCGTAAACGCATGTTTGCGGCAACCCCTCCGGATACGGCCAGGTGTTTTACTTTATATTTTCTGCAAGCAGAGAGAGTTTTAACGACAAGACTATCAATAACTGATTCCTGGAATGACCAGCAAATCTGGTTAATCTTTTGTTTATTTTTTAGGCCGTGTTTTTTTACGTAATATAAAACCGCTGTTTTGATTCCGCTGAAACTAAAATCCAAAGGCTTTTTAGGGTTAAGGCAAGAAAATCTAATATGGGAATTTGAGCCTGCTTGAGCAGCTCTGCGTTCAATCACAGGGCCTCCGGGGTAACCCAATCCAAGAATCTTAGCCACTTTATCAAATGTTTCTCCACAGGCATCATCATTGGTTGTACCTAGGGTTTGAATTTTATCAAAATCATGAAGAAGGTATATTATTGTATGCCCTCCTGAAACTACTAGTGCTATAAGAGGCATTCGCGGCTTGGGCAAATTTAGAAAACAGGCATAGATGTGGCTGTAGAGATGATTAACTCCTACTAAAGGTATTTTCTTGGCCAGGCTTATGGCTTTGGCAAATTCTAGTCCGACAATTAGCGAACCGATAAGTCCAGGCCCACAGGTAACTGAAATTAGGCCTATCTTGTCCAGCGTTAACTTGGCTTGGCTTAAGGCCACACCGGCTATTTGTGTAATTGCCTCCATCTGTTTACGAGAGGCTATTTCCGGGACAATTCCACCATATTTTTTATGCCAAAAGAGGCTTGAACTGACGGCGTTAGACACGATGATTTTTGCATCTTTTACCACCGCTGCCGCAGTTTCATCACAAGAAGTTTCAATGCCGAGTGTATACATGTTATTTGGCCAAATCCGATACAAAGACAAATTCAAAGCCTTCTTTTTGAGCTTCAGGGATTAATTCCGCTAAGGTGCTTAGAGTTATCCTGCGGTCATGTCCTATGCCGATTGCGTTTCCGTAAAGGGATGCCTTTTGTTTTAATTTATGGAACTGTTGCTTGATATATGGCGCCTCATTGAGATTATCGAGAAAAATATCCCTTTTGGCAAAGGCTATACCGGTTTCAACTGCTATTTTTTTGCTGATAGAATGCGCAGATACTAGGCTGTCTAAAAAATATAGCCCTCTTTTTTTTAGTTCCCGCAAGACTATTCCCATTATCCTGGGATCTTCGGTTGCCAGCGACCCCATGTGGTTGGATACGCCTTTTAACTCAGGAATATTGTCCAGGTTGGCCCCTAATATAGCAATTATCTGATTTTCGTCCATGGTAGTAAGAATGGTGTTTTTCTCCAGACGGAACTTTTCATGCGGCTCAAGCGGCAGATGCAGTATCGTTTCCTTGCCGAACTTATGGATATCCCTAATCAGATTAATGGAATAGTTTAAGTTAGGCAGGATAGCGCAGGTTATTGGATAATTCATGCGCGCAAGAATATTAAGGTTGTTAAGATTATAACCCCAATCATCAATGACTATTGCAATCATGGGGGCAGCTTTCTCGATAGGCTTGGTTTGCTTAATTTTCTTGCCAGCCAATAGCTTGAATATGACAATACCTTGGATAATAATAACTGCCGATAATGCCCATATGACT
>JAHKBC010000028.1 GCA_018825725.1 Candidatus Omnitrophota bacterium | reverse complement strand
ATATGCTTATCCTATCTATGATTCGAATTACCGCGCGTCTAGAAAGGGTATCTTGGATTACCTGTATAGGCATGATATTTTTTCTTGCGGTAGATATGGAGCTTGGAAGTATATGTCTATGGAGGATTGTTTGTTAGAGGGTAAGATGGTTGCGCAGAACATATTGAATAATAACAAATGCCAATTCTAAAAGTTTTCAAAAACCTTATTTCCAGGCGTCAAGTACTTTTTGGGCTTGTGATAAGAAACCTGAATGAAAGATACGGCGGCTCATCGCTAGGCATGCTTTGGGTTTTGATTACTCCTTTTTTGATTATGTTGGCGATTAGCTTTGTTTTTGGGAAGATCATGGGCAGCGAAATGCCGAACCTGCCACTTCTTATCTTAAGCGCTCTATTGCCTTGGTTTTTCTTTATCAACTCTATTTGCGAGAGCGTGAATGCTTTCAAGCAACATAAGGATATTTTAACTCAATTTGCCGTACCCAAAGAGATGATACCTCTATCTATCGTTATATCCAATTTAATAATTTTTCTATTATCTTTAGCTATAATGCTGCCCGTATTTATTATTTCCAATAACAGGGTTATTTATTGTTTGGCCGTATTGCCTTTACTCATAATATTGCATTTTATTTTTACATTAGGTATCTCGATTATATTCAGTATCGTTGGCGTTTATTTCAGGGATCTTGCGCAAGTAATCAATGTTGGCGTTATGTTTTTCTTTTGGATAACTCCGATTTTTTACTCCTCGGATATGATCCCCAAGGGTTACGCGTGGCTTAATCTGGCAAACCCGGCAGCCCCGTATATCAATATGTACAGAATGTTACTGTATAAAGGAGATTTCCTGGATCCGTATCTGTGGTTTTTTTGCATTTTTTTTGCAGTATTAAGTATGGTAATTGCATTTTATCTAATCAGATTAAAGAGTAATGATCTTCTAAAAAATATTTAAGATTATGGCTGATGTGGTTGTATTGCTAAAGGATGTATGGTTAAAATACCGGGTTGATTTTAAGGAGCACGGTAAGGTTTCCCATGAGGATTTTTGGGCTCTTAAGGGGGTTAATCTTGAGATTGGCCATGGCCAGACATTTGGAATCATAGGAGAGAACGGCGCTGGAAAAACCACTCTGCTTAAGGTTATTGCCGGAATGTTGACCCCTGACAAAGGGAGCGTGCAGGTAAAAAGAAAGATCTCCACATTATTGGAAATAGGGGCCGGTTTTCAGAAAGAGTTGACTGGAAGCGAAAATATATATCTTATCTCGTCGCTCTTTGGGTTAAAAAAAGAGCAAATTCAGGCACGCTATGAAAGTATGGTTAAATTTGCCGCCCTGGACAGGTTTATTAATGCTCCTGTTAAGTGTTATTCTCAGGGTATGTATATGCGCTTGGCTTTTGCCATCGCCATACATGTAGATCCCGACATTCTTTTGATAGATGATATTTTTGTTGTTGGGGATACCTATACACAGCATAAATGTATGGACAAGATGTTTGAACTCAGAGAGCAGGGCAAAACAATAATTTTTGTAAGCCATGAATTGGAGTTGGTAAAAAGATTCTGCCGTCGCGGAATTCTCTTGAAGGATGGAAGCATTATTAAGGACGGGCAATTAAAAGAGGTCGTAGGGTTTTATTTTAAGACCATTGGTGATAAAAAAGGTATCGGCATATTGAGCGGCGGGCGCTTGGGAGCTGTTTTTAATAACGGCAAATTGATGCTGAATTGGGACGATGAATCATTGACCAAGGAGCAGGGAGGATACCTTGAGGTTTTATCTAACGGGAATTCTTATTCTTCGCTACAAGCAGACTGGCAGATAATAGAGTCTAGCCCCGGTAAAGTAATTCTGGAAGGTAGATATTGGGAAATTCCAATATTGCAAATATGTTATCTGGAATTGAGTAAAGATTTACATGAAATAGATTTTAAGGTGGAACTTGAGGTTAAAGAAGGTTGTACCTTTCAGGGTTGTGCTTTGATTTTCATGTTTCGCGAGGATTATCTGCAGTGGTTCGATCCGTTTTCCAGGGAACTATTTAATATTATTGATTTTAATGATGAATTAAGTTGGACCAGGGTCAGCAGCGATAAAACGGATGCCGGATTTATCGGATTGAGCGGGGGAGCCGGCACAAATTGTACTTTACCTTCGGTTGTACTCGAAGACGATGTGGTTGTTTCGGGTAAAGTTTTGCAGGTCAAAAATACCGATCGAGTATTTAAATCCAGAGTCCTGGAATCAAGAATTATGCGTAAGAAAAATGATTTTACTATGGATAAAATCGGCAGGCGGCTTCTTTTTCACGCCAAAATCAGAGCTTTTGATACTGCGGAGAAATTAGTTAGATTTGCAGAAGATGCCCCTGGACTCATGATTCCTAAGGCCATTTCAATTAATAATGGTTTAGAATTAACTGCAGATGTTAATCATAGAATAAGCTTATACTGGGAAAAGAAACAGATAACATCGTCAAAAGGTTTTCAGACTAGTTTTTACCATAATAACCAAATATATCATAGCTCTGACGGTTTGTTAAAGATACATAGGGTGAGGGAGGGTTTTTTGGAAGCCACCATAGAATGGGATGGCTTAGCTATCAAACAAATTTGGACTTTTGAATTGTTGAAAGACGGTTTATTGAGGTGGCGGGTATTTATGGAAGTTTCTCAGAAATCAAAGATCAAAAACAATGAATGCAATATTATGTTTCGGCCGGAATATGGCGAATGGATTAGCAGCAAGGATGAGGGCTCGATTAGCCAAGAGTTAAATGCCACAGATTGCAGGGATATCATCATGATAAACGACCCCTATGGGATTATTGGTTTGAAAACAGTTAAGCTAGATTCTCTGGGCCTTCCTTCGGTGTTAGTCCACGATAAATCGAATTACTTAAAGTTTAATTCTGTATGGAAGTCAGTGGATAAGAATGTATCTTTTTATGACAGCCTGCATAAGACTGAGCAGGTAACCAATATAAATTTTCTCGATTTGCCTTCTAAAGAGCAGGTGGAATTTCCAATTGGCGCGCATCTCATTTATGACGGCATAATATTAATAGCTAGTAAGAATAAGCAAGAAGACTACAAAAAGATTGCGCTAACGGATAAACCCCCCTACTCCGGTTCTAGTAAAATTAATACTCTTAGCGATGATATAACTATAGGAGAGACTGATTATAAATTTAATTTCTTAAAAGGCAGAGGCAGGCTGTTTTTTAAAGAAAACGAGGCAACTAGCAATTTCGGTATCTATACTTCGCTTTATTCCAAAGACTTTCATGATACTGGCCGGTGGTATGTTTCTTTAGAAGCAATATGGGAGGTGTTAGTTTTTACCAAAGACAGGATATTAGTCAGGGGGAGTTGGCCTTACTTGCCCCTGGTACAAACCTGGGAGATAAAGAGCAAAAAAAACTTATTCTTATGGAATGTGGACATGGAAGTTCTTGAGACGGTAAATATAGCCAAGCAACAGGCTTTTTTTATGGCTTCTGCGCAGTATGAGAGTTGGAGTGTAGCTGACCAAGAAAAGCAGCTTTTCCCGGAAGAATTTGACTTATCTGAATGGAAAAACTTGTATAGAAATAAGGAAATCCGTAGATTAAATATATATTCTGAAGCCCCTTCCGTAATAAGCAGTTTTCCCACATTCGGGTTTGTTTCATCGCAAAAAGAAAACAATTTTGATGCTATAGTTGAAAACGCAAACAGTATATATAAAAGTAGGGTAATCGGTTTTGAAAGGACGTTAGATTGTCAGCGGATTGAACCTGGCTTATATAAATATTTTCAAGGCGCCATAGAGTTTTAAGTGCATGAATATGGAAACGATTATTGCCAATAAGTTTAATTTTATGCGAATGGATAAAGAACTCAAAAAAAAATGTAATTTAAACTTTGCGCCAAGTCTTTTTAGCCTCTTTCCGAACGCAGAAATAATCCCGCGCTGGTATACATACGTTAGCGAGTTAAATAATAACTTGGATGAAATATGGTTTTCAGACAAATATATTAACCATAGAATAGCCGCCAAGCATATCAGTAGATACGCTGATGCGGAATTTTCTAGGGGTGAGAAATTGTATGACTATAGGTGCGATTCGTGTGAGAACGTAAATGAGCACATGCATGTTTTAAAAACCATTAAACAGTATTCCTTGGACAGGTTTATGTAAAAGGAGGGGAAAAATGGCAATTAAGCTTTGGGGTAGGTGGCATAAGCACCAAAAAAGCGGCGGAGTTATTTATGCGTTTTACCGTGCTTTCAAATATCTAATATGGCGTATCGCAAACCCGGGTTTCAAGGCCAGGGATAATATTAAAAAGTAGGCTTTTTTTTAAAAATGGAAAAAGAATACAGGGCCCTTTCTTTAGAAAATAAAACTTTTAAGTGTCTGGTAAGTTCCGATATCTTCAAGATAGGCTTGTTTTGGAAAGATAAAGAATTGACCAGAGGTAATGGTTTTTTTAGTATTACTGAATTCAGTGATGGAGCAAGATTCTATTCCGATAAAGCTGATTGTAAAATTATGGAGAGCTCTGAAAGTGGAATTTGCTTACGATTAATTTGGGATAATCTTCCTATCGAGGAATATTGGGAAATAGCCTTAAAGGACAATGGTGTTATTAATTGGAGGATTAGGGTTAAGTTGCTTCAGGAGCTAGACATTATTCAACATGAAGTAGGGTTGAACATTGTTTCAGATTACAATAGGTGGCTTACTTCATGTGAAAAGGGGAGATTCCCGGTTATAAGAAAGAAAAGCAGTGAGTGGATTGATTTAGAAATGGATAATCCAATGGTTAAGGCCGTTGGCCTTTTTGATTCATCGCTGCCGTTTTTCTCTCTGCCGGGGCTTGTTTTTGACTTTAATAATACCCTGAAGTTCAATCGCATAAATTTAAGGAACAGCCCACCCCAGGAAAATATTAGGGGCCTGTTGCTGATTATTCCTCATAAAGATGAGGTTAAAATTAATCAGCCTGGCATGTTGCATGATGTGTTTGACGCGGATATGAGATTAATAGATAAGATTAATCTGGCCAATTATTTTAGGCCGTACAAAAAAAATGATACTCAGAGATGGAGGTCTTACAGTAGAGATAATATCGAAATAAACCGGTCTCCGGGGCTGTCTCATCATTTATTAAAGCGATTTAAATACCACTTTCATAATCGGGATATCTGGTATGTTATTTATCGCGCCATACTGTACGCCTTGTATTTTTTAAAGTCCAGCAATATTCCGGATTTTTTTTATTATTATCGGAAGACAAAGAAATTCCCGCCCGCTTCAAATAAAGAGAAATTTGTATTAGAAAATGGAAGGTTGAAGGTAGTAGTTGCGCCATCCAAGGCATGCATTGATATCTATTGGGATAACAAAAGGCTTACAGAGAATCTTGGTTTTGT
>JAHKBC010000279.1 GCA_018825725.1 Candidatus Omnitrophota bacterium | reverse complement strand
TACTGCCTTCTTCCTAGTAAAGGTATAAGGCACATCAAGATTACTGAAACTTACCTTGTGGCCGTTAATAATCACATAAAGCCATTCTTCGATTTCGCGGGAATAAATGGAGTAGCGGTTAAAAGACTTATGCTTAGGCCATTTTTTTTCTAGTTCGTCATTTGATTCATCTTCCTCAAATTCCCAGATGAGTGCGCGACCAAACTTAACAGCTTGCGTTACCTCAATTATTGCATTACTATCAGGAAATCCTAAAGACAGTTGAGATAAAAGAACGGGAAGTAACACTTGCGAAGTCGGGAAGTTCTCTTTATTTTTATCATTTTTCAGCGGCGAGGAGGCGGTACTTTGAAAAATATAAATTGGAATCTCTCCGGAAATTAAATCCACTTTCTTTCCAAACCAAGAATCCGAAACAATTCCTGTCCTTAACAAGGAGTCTTTGAATCCATCAAAGACCGGATATGTCATTACGTTCTCAAATCCAAGCTGATCCACAAGAAATTCCCCTAACCATAAATCTTCTTTATGCGCCAAAATAATGAAGCCGGGGCCTATAAGTAATTTATCCGCTGCCTTTTTAAGCAGCCTGCGGATATTACAATGAACACTATCCCGTCTGCATCCCTCGATGCGCGGTACATTATGATAATGCATCCTGCTATAGGTAGTAAGTCCTTTTATAAGGATAACATTTACTCTTCCCATCGCTTGGACTGCAGGAAAATAATTCTCTGTAATGTATTGATCACAATCAAATATTTTTATACGTTTCTCTTTTCCCTTATAGGTTCCCGGCAGACCTTCCTGTATGGCTTTATTCTCCAGTTCCTTTATTTTAATATCCATCTCCCTTTCTTTTCTTAAGCCATGATTAAAATTGGTGCCGATAGTCATGGCATAATAAGAAGGAAAATAATCATTGCCGAGCATAAAATAAAGCAAATTACCCTTAACTACGCCTAATAGATTCAGTAACTCAAGCCGTAAAATCCAGTTATAGATTCTATATCTTTCAATATAGAGAAAATACTCCCTATTACTTCCACGATCTCCGGACAAATACAGGGATGAGTTCAATTGCTCAATCTCATGCAGCTTATTGATTGCTTCTGCGGTAAGGACGATATTATCTCTTCTCTGCACCGGAGGAGAGGCGGCGGATTTATCGGCCATCGGCGAGGCGCTGCGCTTTTGAGCCGGCGAGCTGGTATTACCGTCGTCTTTTAATGCCAAAATCAGCTTGTCGTAAATATTATTGGCTGTCTCAGGAAAAAAGATATACAATAAATCAATTATCCTGCTCTCGGGGTATCCAAAATCAGCTATCGCTGAGCTGGATCTTGCTCCTTGTATAAGAGTCATAACAGCAGCATAATCCCCTGAGTCAAAACAGGAAACTTCCTTGCTGCCTAATAGATACAATAAGCCGTTGCCTGCTTCGCTTAAGGTGTCAAAATCTTTATAACGCAATTCAAATTTAAAACCCCGCCGCCTAAATTCCCACTCAAATTCTTCTACTGCTACACCGCAATTAGTGAAGAATGCGCCTGAACCGCTTAAATACCCTACGATATCCCGGATAACCGCTGATTTATTGAGCTTAGAGCAGGAAGGAAAGTATTGGCTCTTTGGTATCGAGATAGAAAAATAATTAGTTAGAGTCAGGTGGTCAAATTTTACTCTTCCCTTAAAAAATAAATCGCCAAGGTTGCCTTTTATGAAATAAACCTTGCCTCCTGACCATCTTAGTTCATTTTCAAATTTACTCACTACTGCTTGCAATTCAGGAAATATGGTTTTCTGTTTATCTATATCATTGACCACTACCTGCATGCCCATTAAGGCATCAGCTAAAAATAAGAGGGTCTTCCCTGAAGCAAGATGTAACGACCATTGTCCCTTTAACCGTAGGGGATATACTTCCTGCGCTAATTCAAAGAAAAGCCTTGTGCGGTAACGGATGACCGCTTGATATTTAGCTTCATTATAAAGCGGGTATTTGACGGCAATAGCCCCTAATATCCTATCGGCATATTCTTGAGCAGCTCCTTTGAATAATGGGGACGCTCCCCGAGGTACCACTCCATTAGCTTTCAACTCTTTATCAAACAAATAGTTACGACTATTACTATCCAGCGGTGAGGCGGAGGTATTGATTAAACACTTGCCGCGATATATAAAACATACGCTTTTTTTATAATCTCCTGCTGAAGTAGTCAGTAGCGCTTTTTTAATTAAATCAGGATTTAATTCTCCTTCGAAATAGTGCCTTCCTTTATCAAAAAAATCTTCACTGATTACAAATCTTCTATATAAAGTTAGCCGCGGCCGGTCAATATGATAAAAAGCCACCTTGCGCTCTAATGCGCCCTGGAACATCGCATATAGAATAAAAGAAGTTATGCCTAAGCCTCGATATTCAAGAGGTATTAATCCATTGGGCTCGTAATCAAGTAACGCTGGATTAAACTCTACTATCAATCGTTCCCCTTTAATATAAAAATCAATACCCCCTATTTTTGTTTCTTCAAGTCTTGCATCCACCTCAAGGGCAGCATGGTAAAATACATTGCCATATATAGACAAAACTGAGAAAACCTGTTCTCTTATAATAAAGAAACGTTTTCTATGGCTCATAGCGCCTATAAGCACACCTCTGTCAGTCTGTTGAGGCAATTTTTCTAATGTATCCTCTAGACTAATTAGCGGCGAGGCGGCGGAGTTGTTAAGCGAACCGAAATGGGCTTTTTCTAAAGCCTCTCTTAAGTCTTTGATTCTAGCCAAGGAAGGAGCAATTCCAATCTGAACCCTATTTGAATTAAAGACCAAAAATGCGCGTATAAAATCAGAAAAGCTATCTTCTATTTTATAGGTCTTATAATTAGCGCCAATATAGGGTATCCTTACCTGTTTGGGACCGATGTCTTCTCCTACTTTTAAAATGGGTATAAAATCATTTATCTTAGCGCTCTTGCCTCCCACAAGAAAACCGTCTATATCAGGCAAAGAAAGATAGTCTCTGGCATTATCTTTATCCACAGAGCCGCCATATTGAATCCTGACCTCCTCTGCAGCCAGAAGATTAAATTCCTTTGCTATAATTTCTCTTATAAAAGCAGCTGTAGCTTGAGCATCCTTGGGCTCTGCAGGCTTACCGTAACCGCTCCCTTTTATTGCCCATCTCGGTTCGTAGGCAATAATGTTCTGAGATACCTGCTCAGGATTAAAACCATTGAGACCAATTAAGAGCTGAGTTTTCACCACTTCTTGTGAGAGGCCTTGTATTCTTTCTTGGCCTGTTTCACCTACGCAGAGAATATTGGGTGAGAGCTGATGTTTTAGGGCAGCAAGAAGTTGAGTATTTATTGTCTCATCGGTTTCCCGAATAAAGTTAGCTCGAGCTTCAGAATGTCCGGCAATAATACCATTTACACCTGCCGCAATGGCATCCTCAATATGAACCTCTCCTGTATAAGCGCCTCTTAAAGTAGTTATTCTCTGGGCTAAGATGTCTACCGGCGAGCTGGCATTTTGAGTTATGAATAGTGAGTTGTAAGGTATGAGTGATTTAGAACCCCTAACTAAACCCGCT
>JAHKBC010000358.1 GCA_018825725.1 Candidatus Omnitrophota bacterium | reverse complement strand
AGAGGCTCTTAACCTGATTGACGACAAAGATTATGCATTGCCTAAAGGTGATGAGGTTATATTTGCTGACAATAAGCAGACATACGACTGGATACTAAAGACAGATAGCCTTGCGTTTACAGATGCAATATTCAATTCTTTTTGGATTGTAAAGCAAGAAGCACTCATTTTGACGGATACCTTTGCTTTTAAGATTACCAAACAAGACCAATTAAGCCTGCCAGATAGTTTTACCATTAGTGTTCAAGCCGAAAAAGACGATAGCATAGATTTGATAGGCGCCTTTATGTCTTATCTGCAAATAACAAAACAAGATGACTTATTGTTTTTTGATAAAATATATAATAGCGAGATATTCAAAGATGAAGGACTTGCTCTTAATGATCAGACTATAAACTGGCTATGGATTGAGAAACAAGATGAGATAAGCCTATTTGATAACTTCATACAAAAGACAACCACACTAAAAGAAGATGCTCTTAATTTTATTGAAACCTTATCAGAGAATATTGAGGTAGTTTTTGCTGACACCCTTGATTTTTTAGATGGAAAGGTTTTTGAAGGTGAATACCCAGAAGAAGAAGGTATTGTTCTTGACGACCAAACTACAGAGTGGTTATGGGTAGAGAAGCAAGACACCCTTGACTGGACTGACATATTTCTTGGAAAGACTGCTTATTTCAAAACAGATGACCTTTCTTTGATAGACTCTACTACTGAAAAAGCCAAGATTGTATTTTCAGAAGCCTTAAATTTAGTAGAAATCAAGGTTCTTAGTGCTAATGTTTTCAAGGTAGAAACATTCACTTTAGACGATACTTTTTCTTATTGGCTATGGAAGGATTTATCGGACACCCTGAATATTTTAGATAAAGAGACAGAAGCGGTAATTGTAATAGCAGAAGAGGGTATTGTTTTTGATGATGTGGTTCTTGAGTCCCTTCTTATCTTAAAATCAGAGGAACTCTTCCTTGAAGACATCGTTCAAAAATCTCTAACATTATTCAAGGAAGACAGCCTTGTTTTTACAGATACCCTTTCTTTCAAATTGAATGCCATTAAACAAGAAAACCTTATATTCGCCGATGAAGAGGTATATGAAGCGGTATATCCTGAAGGTGATGAGATAGTGTTTTCGGAAAATTGGTTGATAGGAATAACCAAGCAAGAAGCCCTATTTTGTGCTGATGAAGCGTTTTATAAATACAATATCTTTTTTGAGGATGCCATTGGTTTACAGGAAGAAGCCTTTTTGAATATGTGGTCTCTAAAAACAGAAGCAATTGATTTTACAGATACGAAAAGCTATCAGATTTTACTACAACCACTATTAGATAATATCAGTTTGACCGACAAAAGATTGACAAAAATACTATTGAGGGATACACTAATCATAGACGATGGACAGACACAGTTACCAGCCATTTACAAGGGCTATATGGGAACACAGCAGGAAGGGTCAAGAATTTATAGAATTTGGAGAAGAGTATGATTTGGAGAAGAGCATGAAAGATATTTTTGGTGATGGGAGCGATGGTTCTTTAGTTGTAAACGAGAGTTTTAATTATTCCTGAATTGATTGACGCAAGAAAATTAGGACAGGATAGAGGCGCAGGGTTAGTGCCATTAAGGATTAAACAGCCTTATAAACAAAATTTGTTAAAGTTAGTTAATGATGTTAAATAACTTAATTGATTTTGATAACCTTTGCATAGATTATACTTGGTGCAATAGCCATCGTTTTGGTTCTCCTGAAGCAGAGGCTATTATATCTGCAAGCGTATCTCCTGCTCCATACACGAGACTATTTGCACCATCAACATTTAATAAGGTTATATTTTGAGGTGGAAAAATGGCTAAAATAATACAGAAATCAACAGGTGCTCTCTTGTATCATTTCCAAGATCAAGAGGGTAATTATGCACAGGCAGATAGCATAGACTTAAAAATCTATGACCCTGATGGAATACTGATTAAGGAATACCCCAGTCCAAATTATGTGGGTTCTGGTGTCTATCAATATGTGATGGATACCACCCTGACAGTAAAAGCAGGACGGTATGAGGCTCATTGGCACACAATAAAAGACCAAGCCGAGATGACCGATATTGAGTATTTTGATGTAGTAAAATCCGAAGGTGAGTATTTGGTATCATTGGCAGATGTTCAGGAATTTACAGGAATTACAGGGCAGGACAGTTTAATGAGGCAATTGATTTTTGCATTTCAGGGGTTCGCAGAGAAGTATTGCCAGATAAAGTTTAAGCCAATTGGCATTGTGGATGAACGACATAATGGTGACAACACAAGGACATTATATCTCAAGGGCTGGCCTATGTTAGACATATCAAAGGTTGAGGTGAAAGATTATTATGTAATTCCCGAACGAAGTCTAAACGAGGGAATAACACAAGGCTTTATTGCAGATTTTGATACCAGCCTGATAGAACTGACAAGCGACTACATTTTTATTGCAGGACAAGGGAATGTGTTGGTAACATATATCTATGGTTATGATGAGATACCTGCTGATTTGAAGATGGTTACTCTGGAGTGGATTAGTCTAAAGCTGAAAAACAAAGATAGTCTGGGATTAAAAAGCGAAGGTTTGGGGCCGTATAGCAAAACATACGATGCGAGTTATATACCAGAAAATATCAGAAGCATTTTAGACCAATATAGAAGAGGTTTTGGGGTATAGAACATGAGCTATGAGTCATTTTTGAATAAAACGGCTATTGCCTATAGAAAGACAACGGACACAGGAAAAGCTATAGAAGATTGGGTAGAGGTAGCGACAATCAACTGTATGGTAGTTTCTGTCTCACCATCTGAAGTTTTGACTGATGACTTGAGGCGACTCAGGGTAGATTATAAAGTGTTCATACCACCCAATTCGGGTGTAATTAGTGGAGATAAATTGACAGTTTCAGGACATAGCCTTATAATTAAAAGAGTAGATGATATTGCCTTGATGAACAAGGTTATTGAGTGTTGGGCTACTAAAATCTAAAATAGGGGGCAAAACAGCCCCGTAGAGAAGAAACGAAGCGGATACCATAGGTAGTTAAGCAAATTAAGCCTAAAGGTGCTGGAAACGGCATTTTTAGGCTTTTTCTTTTGGGAAAATGATAAAAGATATTGTGTCAGCAGTTAGAACGGAATTAGCGACTATACCAGATTTTAAGGGCGTCTATATTGGTCAGCAAACATCAATTGCAAATAATGGATACCCTATATGTTGGGTTGAGGGTGGTTATGGTAGGAAGGGCAGGGGAGCATTAGATGAACAGCCCTATATTGCAAAAGGCAAGATTTGGGATGAGATTTATGGCTTTACAGTTTGGGTAGAAATTGTCTTTGAAGATACTGAAAATAATGCTCTATTGATTTATGAGTTATGTGATAAAGTAAGAGATAAGTTAAGAAATAATAGGCTCAACGATACTGTTTATTTTGTCACTCTCGGACCCTCAGAATATCCGTTTGTCAGTGAAGAACAGCTATTAAGGGTTGCTCCTATAGAAATTGAATATATTACAAGAAGACAGATACCGTGAAGACATTAAAGGAGATCAAAGATGCCTGAAAAAACCTTAAAAAAGAATGACGTGATTGTAATCTGCGATGAACGGCTTGAGAAAAGCATAGGCTTGTTTTTGGAAAAAGTTATTGCTACATCCCAAACAACACAAGAATTTACAGAGCAAAAAATTACTGGATTAAAAAGTAATATCAACGAGATTTTCAATGAACAAAAAAAGACTGGTGAACGGATTGCTTCAATAGAAGCAAAAATAGATACCTTTGAAAGAACATTGCGTGAATTTCAAGCAGAACGATGGAAGATGATAAGCGTTGTAATTGCAATCACAGGGCTTATTTTTGGTGCAATTCAACTGCTATCATTTTTGGGGGGCAAGTAATGAACCTAATGTTTGTTGTTCAGCGGCGGATGGAAGAAGAGTTTCAAAGTCCGATAATCGCAAAGGTTATCGTCAATAAGATTTGTAAAGAGTATTTAGGTAAAGAAGGGTCTCAAGCAAAACTCAAAAAAATTCAGGGGAGCAATCTAAAATTGATGGAAACTATGTTATTAGCAATAGAGAAGGTTTTGAGATTGACAGTTGGCAATAATGTTTGCGATAAAATAATAAATGGAGGAAAAGAAAATGAAGGAAGAAAAGACAAGTGAGGAAAAGTCTTTTGTGGCAAGTGGGAAAATTTTTATTCCTT
>JAHKBC010000005.1 GCA_018825725.1 Candidatus Omnitrophota bacterium | reverse complement strand
CCCAACAACTACCAACGTCAATAAGTAAGGGTATTTTCCTTACTATTATCCCGTAAGCTTCATTAATAACTGCGGAATTCCTACGATTGTTATCATTCGCGCTATATTAAAACATGTGGATAATAACGATACCTCCGCATTTACTTTATCACGGCCGCGAAGCATAAATTGCCCTGCTCCTAAATTCCGCTTCATATGGCCGTAAACATGCTCGACTTTCTCTTTACGTAGTTTGTATATTTGTTGACCTCGGGTACTCTTATAGTTGGCTATGATACGTTGTTGGATTTCTTCATAAAAAGAACGCTCTACCCCACGGCCAGATTTATTAATGGTACATATACCTAAATGAAGACAACTTCTACACGTTGGGCCATAAGCTCGGTATACCTTGGAGTCTCGTTTATTACTGATTGTAGATAGTTTTAACCGAGTACCAATAGGACAGATGTATTCATCACTGGCTTGATCGTAGGTAAAATCATTTTTACTAGACTTATCATTGGTATCAGTGCGCTCTTTAACAAGTACTTCTTGATCCGGTACGATAACCTGTATATCCGCAGGGATTTCTTTTAAATCCTTAATACTGCTATATCTTGAATCTGCACATACGTATTCAGGATGATGTCCCAACGTTTGGCTGGATTTGTCTACCTGTTCTTTTAAATGATTGTAATCATTACAATCACTTATAGCTTCACCATGGACTATTAATCCATTTTGGCCATCAACATTTATCTGGACATTGTAACTGGCATGTATTCCCTGGCGATTCTTGGCTTTTATTGACTCCTCATCAGTACTGTTATGCGATGTTGCCTTAGTCTCTTGCAGCACTTGTAAGCTTTTGCGTATCTTCTGTGATAACTGCTCTTTATCAGCGATCTTTTTACGCAGTTTAACTAACGATGCCGTGCCTTCTTCCTCTTGGTCTATATGCTCGCATTCTTCAAGCAGGCTATCTATTGTTTTATCAAGCCGCTCTAAGGCTCTTTCGCATTTCTCTTGCGTGCGCGTATTGTTAATAGATGCGTTTGCCCGGAATTTACTCCCATCGGTAAACAATACGTTGCCTTCTATAAGCTCAAGATCTACGCAGATCCGTACGCATTGTTTAAGAATCTGTTTAATCTGTTCTTTGTATCGAATACGAAATCGGGCTATAGTCCGATAATCTGGCTGGAGTCCGCCTGTTAACCATTGGAACGACAAGTTATGGCAACATGCCCGTTCCAGCTTGCGAGAACTACGGATACCATACGAATATCCGTAAATAAGCAATTTAAGTAACACTGCCGGATGATATTCATCAGGCCCGGGTTTTGATTCAATAAGTATCCCTAAGGATGGTAAATCCAGCGTGTCTACAAACGCATCATAGACCCGCACCGGATCATCCGGGCCAACATAGTCATCTATAATTAGCGGTAGACATCTATTTTGCATTCGCAAACCCATTATATACGCCATGGCATCCTCCTATGGTTGGTTATTATAGATAATTATACCATGGCTTCCGTCGAGGTTACACATATTTATCGACGATGAATATCTGGTTAATACTACGGGGTATGACCCAGTCTGGCCGGGGCGCAACGAGCGCCCCTGAGAAACCCTGCCAAGACAGGACCCGCAAAAACTGTCGTAATACAAATCTTGCAAAATTATCTATTTTTTAAAACGCAACAAACTTCTCGCTTGCTCAATACCAAGAAGTAAGGCGAAAATAATATACGCGATCATCCCGCAGAATATCGGCAGCACTAAATTGAAGATACGGATGATAATATGAGTACTTACCAGAGGATTCACCCGCAGCACCCACCAGCACACCGCGGCCATCCCAGCGCTGGCCAAAATCACTTTGGCTACAAATACCATAAGCCTTCTTTTATTTATTCCTCCGATTCTTTTGTCAATAATATAAAAAAGAATAAAGAAACTGACTATTCCGGAAACCGAAGTCGCCAAAGCTAGTCCCTTTAATTTCATAGGATACATAAGCATAACGTTAAGGAATATATTAATTCCCAGGGCCAGGGCTGAAACAAGTGTCGGAGTAACCGTATCCTTAAGAGCGAAAAACCCGCACTGCAGGATCCGGGTCGCGCCGTAAGCGAAAAGCCCAATGCTGTAGAAAAACAAGGCGCCGCTAGTAATCTCGATAGAATAAGCGTTAAATTTTCCGCCGCCAAAAAGAGTGGCGATAATCAACTTGGACAAAACCATAAAGCCGAAAGACGCAGGAATCATAATAAACAAGATTGAGCGCAATCCAAAAACTAGAGTATCCTTGAATTTCTGGTGGTCTTGGGGATTAATAACTTGCAGAGAAAGCGTTGGCAAAATTGCCTGAGCCAGAGAATTTCCAAATATACCTAAAGGGAATTGAATCAAGCGGTAAGAAAAATACAAGGCTGCCACTGCGCCCTCTCCCACAATAAAAGCCAGAGAGCCAAAAATCGAATCCATGAAATTGTTCAATTGGTATATGGCGGAACTGAATAATCGCGGGAACATCAGTCTGCCAATCTTGCTTATGGCCGGATGCTTGAATTTATTGGTAAACTTAAAACGGAAACCCTTTTTATATAGCATGGGAATCTGAATAGCCAGCTGCAACACTCCTCCAATTAAAACACCGAGAGCCAGGCCTTTAACCCCTTCGCCCCAAATCAGCGCGCAGGCAATAATCGAAATATTTAGCAAGCAGGGAGCAAAAGCCGGAATGGTAAAATGGCGCAGGGAGTTAAGAATACCCATGGAATAAGCAGTCAGGCCGATGAGCAGAATATACGGGAAAATTAAGCGGTTGAGCCTTACGGTGGTGGCGAACTTAACCGTGTCCTCGTTAAATCCGGGGGCGATTAGACGCACCAAAACCGGAGAGAAGATAATTCCAAAAACGGTTATTACCGCCAGAATCACCAAAAGCAAGTTCAGCAAAATATTGCATAGTTCCCAGAATTCCGCTTTTTTGTCTTTGGCCAGGTATTCGCCCAAGACCGGAATAATCGCGGCGTTAGTGGCGCCCTCCCCTACCAGGTCGCGGAAGAGATTGGGCAACTTAAAAGCGATGACAAAAGCTTGGGCATAAAGATAAACCCCGAATAGCTGGGCAAT
>JAHKBC010000278.1 GCA_018825725.1 Candidatus Omnitrophota bacterium | reverse complement strand
GGAAATGAAAAAAGAAAAAATAAGGCTCATTAATAAAAGTAGAATTCCCGGAGAATAATTTTTCATAATTGATCATGGCTTACTATGCCCGTTTTTTTCCTTAAACTAACATTATAAGCGTTAAGTATATTATTGGTAGTACGCGCCCAATTATAGATATTCTCAGCCCGCTCCCTAGACTTAATACCTAGTTCTCTCATCAGGCTTGGATTATCAATAAGAGTCATAATTCCCTCAGCTAGTTTAATATAATTACCGGGCTCTACCAATATTGCCGACTTATGTAACATCTTTGATACTTCACCCACCTTGCTGGCTACGATTGCTTTACCCATAGCCATATATTCAACGATTTTTAATGGGCTTTTGCACTTCGTGACTTCGTTATCTTCGAAGCTAGCGACACAAATATTAGCGGCAGCTAAATATTCCGGAACCGATTCATGAGCAATGGATCCGGTAAATATAACGCTTTGAACCAGGCCCAGTTGGTTTGTTTTCTTTTCTAATTCATCACGCATATAACCATCGCCTACTATCATAAAACGAATATTGCTACCAGGGCATCTTCTCAATAATTCGCAGGCGGCTTTAATAAAAAGTTCGACATACTGCCCGCCATGAAGCTGGCCCAGGTATAACACTAATAAGGAATTAATATTATACTTCTTGCGTAGCGTATCCGCTGAAACTCTCGGGTTGAATTTCTCAATATCTGCCCCTACAGGGGCTTGGAAAATATTACACTCCTGGACACCTAAACTTAAACATCTTATTTTAAGCCTTTCGCTGGCTACCGATACAGTATCGGCTAACCTGGGAATATTATTTTCAAGAAAAGACAGAAAAAAACCAATCAGGTTTCTTAATAATCCTGGCTCAGTAGAAACGTTGTATATCTTTAACTCCCAATCATCCCAATCATAATGAACGTGTTTATTAAAAAGAAAACTCGCAATCAAGGCAGGAAGAGCAGCATGATAAAAGCACTTCTGGAAATGAATAATATCAGACCATCTTGCAAGGCAGGCTACTCTGAATATATTAGCCAATAAAATCTTAGGGCCAAATTTTCTGGATAAAGGAATGACAAAAAAACCCCCATATTGCTCCTCTTTCCTGATCGCAGAGCGATCTAAAGGAAAATATACTAACCTTACTTCATGGCCTTTTTTTATAAGCTCTTTGGCTATATAGACAATCCTTACTGTCCAAGGCTCTTGGTTAGAATATATATCATGCGGGTGAATCATTAAAATATTCAGGCTCACCCTCCCGGAAATATAATTAATTTCATTATTTTCTTATGAACAAAAAGAAAAAAATCTACAAATGAAACCAATAACAGCATAAGAAATAATAAATAGGTATTTGATAACGTTTTTTTCATTGCTTAAACTTCTCTTTAAAAATTGTATGCATTACTATTTACTTGATAAACTGATAGAGGCCGAGTTTTCGCAGATTATCCAGATTCGTCAAAAGGGTCTGATGATTATCGCAATGCTCGCAGTGCTCATCATATAGCCTGACACCATTTAAAAAAACAAAATCTCTGTTATCGTTAAGAAATTTTGCCTTAATCCTGAATCTGCGGTATTCTCGTGAATTCCATAACTCCTTAAAACTTTGTTTATTTAAATATCCTACTGTACGAAGATGACAGCACATGCTTACATCGTAGAGGGCGGGTATTAAACAAAAATACCATCCTATACTGCAGCCCTCTTTCAAAAAAATATCTTTTGACCATGCACCCGACACCCCGTCGTAATGCCTTAGTTGAAAATTTATATTATCTACAAAATCTATATTGCTCTTCCTAAAGATAGATGCCGCAACCGGCAAGTCTTTTTTTATTATCTTTAATTCCGATTCGGTTAGTTTTAAATGCTTATTATTATCATCCAGCCTTATAAGATAAAACCTCGCAGCATCAGTTCCTATCTGGGCATCTGTCTTAGCCATATCTATTAATTCATTGAAATTGAGATGATGTATGACGTGAGTCATAACCAACCTTGGCTGGCTTTTATTTTTTTCCTTCTTTATTTCAACCAGCCTCTTTAAGTTCCGCACTATAGTATAAAAAATATCATCCTGATTACTCGAGGTAACCACGCTGTATGTTTTGGCCGTCCCGGCAGGAAAGCTGCAATAAATTTCTCTTATCCCCAAATCTACTATTTCCCGCGCCTGTTCTAGGCCAATAAGCGAACCGTTAGTAAAAAACAGGACACCGATATCTTTACTACGAGCGTACCTAAGCATATCAAAAAATTTATCGTAAAGTAGAGGCTCGCCGTCACCTTGTAAAATTATGCCGTCAACAAGTAAATCCGCCGCATCATCAATAATACTTTTAAAGGTTTCATAATTAAACTGCCTGTCTAAAAACTCCTGAGGATGATGGATTAACGGATTATGC
>JAHKBC010000277.1 GCA_018825725.1 Candidatus Omnitrophota bacterium | reverse complement strand
GCTTGCGTTTACTTTCAGATATGGCTTTTTTCATCGAGCCGGTAATATTATCTGCATACATAATGACCATGCCGTTGATATTACGCGCGGCGCGCCCGGCAATCTGAATGAGGCTTGTTGCGGAGCGCAAGAACCCTTCTTTATCCGCGTCCAGGATTACTACCAACGAGACCTCTGGCAGGTCCAGCCCTTCTCTCAAGAGGTTTATGCCTACCAGGCAATCGAATTCTTTTTTACGCAAGTCACGCAATATCTTGGAGCGCTCTATGGTTTGAATTTCTGAATGCAGGTATTTGACTTTTAATCCCTGCTCTTGCAGGTGTATGGTCAAGTCTTCAGACATGCGTTTCGTTAGGGTGGTGACCAGGATTCTCTCATTTCTTTTGGCCCGTATTTTTATTTCCCGGATTAAGTCTTCAATCTGTCCCTGGCTGGGTTTAATGATAATTTCCGGGTCGAGCAATCCGGTAGGCCGGATAATTTGTTCTACGGTACAGGAATCAGTATGTTTTAATTCGTATTCTCCCGGAGTGGCAGAGACAAAGATACTTTGCCCGCACAACTTTTCAAATTCCTCAAATCTTAAGGGGCGGTTGTCTAAACAAGAGGGCATCCGGAATCCGTACTCGATAAGTGTTTGTTTTCTGGCGTGGTCCCCTTCATACATTCCGCGTATCTGCGGTATGGTCGTATGGGATTCATCGATTATAGTGATAAAATCTTTAGGAAAATAATCGATAAGGCAAAATGGCCTGGATCCGGCAGGCCTTTGTGATAGGTGGCGGGAATAATTTTCTATGCCATGGCAATAGCCTATTTCTTTAAGCATCTCCATATCGTACTTAGTGCGTTGTTGGAGCCGTTGTGCTTCCAAAAGCTTATTATTACTGCGTAGGTATTTTAGTCTGATTTCCAATTCTTCCAGGATGGATTTGATTGCAGTTTCGGAATGCTCTCCGGAAACCAGAAAGTGTTTTGCCGGATACACGGCAATTTTTTCCAGGGTATTGAGCAGTTTGCCTGAAATCGGATGGAATTCACTGATCTTATCTATATAGTCATTGTCCATCTCGATGCGAATGGCAGTTTCCGCATAAGAGGGGAATATTTCGATCGCCTCTCCCCTTACCCGGATTCGTCCCCGGATAAATTCATAGTCATTGCGTTCGTATTGTATGCGTATAAGGTTCAATAGAAGTTGGTCGCGATTAAGCTCTTGCCCTTTTTCTATGAATACTAGCATCTTATTGTAGTCTTCGGGCGAACCCAAATTATAAATGCAGGACACTGAGGCAACAATGATTACGTCGTTGCGTGACATTAAAGAGGTTGTGCTGGATAAGCGCAGGCGGTCTAACCGGTCATTTATAGAGGAGTCTTTTTCGATGTAGGTATCGGTTGAGGGGATGTAGGCCTCCGGCTGGTAGTAATCGTAGTAACTGACAAAATATTCTACGGCGTTATTTGGAAAAAATTCCTTAAATTCCGAATAGAGCTGTGCGGCCAGGGTTTTATTATGAGATATTACTAGGGTGGGTTTATTGATTTTGACAATTACGTTGGCCAGGGTAAATGTTTTACCCGAGCCGGTAACGCCTAAGAGAGTCTGGTGTTTTTTACCGGAAACGACTGAACTAAGAAGTTCTTTTATGGCTTTAGGCTGGTCTCCGCAGGGTTTGAATTTGGAAACAAGCTTAAAGCCAGGCATCTATTTGATTACTTCTAGGCTGATATCTACGGAGCGCACCGAGTGAGTCAGTTCTCCGATGGAAACGATTTCTACGCCGGCGGCGGCAATCTGGCGCAGGCTTTTAATATCCACCCCTCCGGAGGCCTCTAATTTTGTCCGGGGGTGATGGCTGTTAAAAACGGTGTTGTTTCTTATTTTGACTGCTTTTTTGATATCTATTAGGCTCATATTATCCAGCATAATTACATCCGGTTTAAATCGCAAAGCATGAATAAATTCGCTTAAATTTTGCACTTCAATTTCAATCTTAAAGCCTTTAGGTACTTTGGGTAGTTGGATGTAACCTCCCGTGACTTGCAGGTGGTTGTCTTTAATGATGATCATTTCATCAAGCGCCATGCGGTGATTAAATCCTCCACCGATCCTGACAGCATATTTCTGCAGATCCCTTAATCCGGGAAAGGTTTTACGGGTATCGGTAATCCTTACTTTATAGGGAGCTATCTTTTTTACAAATTCACGGGTTTTAGTGGCTACCCCCGACAATAAGGATAAGAGGTTAAGCCCTACTCGCTCGGCGCTTAAGATACTGGAAGCCTTGCCCTCTATTCTGGCAATAATTTTTCCTTTTTTTACCGCCTGGCCTTCTTTTACCTTGGGATAAAATTTTATTTTTTTATCCACAGTCTTAAATATTCTCTCAAAAACCTCGAATCCGCAGACCACAAAATCTTCTTTGCAAATAATCTCAGCTTTTATTAATGTATTCTTGGGTATGGTTAACTGGGTGGTAATATCCCCTTTACCGATGTCTTCAATTAGTGCGTGACGGATAATTGCATCCAACTTCTGCGGGTCAAGGCGCGGCTCGTCATGAGAAAGAAAGTATTTGTTAGCCGATTCCATCTTTGACTCCTTTCAGCTTAGTGAGGGTTTCTTTTAATTCTTTTAATTTTGTTTTTTCGTTATTTACAACTTCCTGCGGGGCCCATTTTAGAAAATCTTTGTTTTTAAGCATCCCTTCCTTGTTTCTTATGTTCTGTTCAACCAAAGTTATTTTGGCATCTATTTTATGTTTGTATTTATCCGCATCCAATAACCCTGCCAGAGGAATGGCGATATGCATTCCCTGGACAACTGTTGCGTATTCGCCTTTAGCGGCAGAATATTCACCCAGGATTTGAAGATTATTGACCTTGGCTAATGTCCGGATGTGCTGCTGCAGGGACGTCAGTAATTCACCCATGGTTTTGTTCGATACGAATATTTTGGCGTCAACTGTTGCCTGTAGCGGTAACTCTAATTCCGCGCGCATATTTCTTATGGCCGATATTGTCTCGATAATCCCAGACATATCTTTTTCAGTTTTCTTATCAATAATCTGTTCTTGTACGTGCGGCCAGGGGCCCTTCATTATTGACTCGCCTTCATGGGGTAGCTTTTGCCAGATTTCTTCAGAGATAAAAGGCATAAAAGGATGCAGCGCCCTTAAGAACTTCTCCAGTATTTTGTACATCACTACCTGATTATGTTCGGAGTTTATATCGTTTTTTATCATCTCCAAGTACCAATCGCAGAATTCGTGCCAGAAGAAAACGTATAATAAATTTGCCGCTTCATTAAATTTATATCTGTCGAGGTTGATGTTAACCTGTTTGAGCGTGCTGTAAAACCTGCTTAAAATCCAGCGGTTTACCAGGCCCAGCCCACTCTTTTTAAAGAAGACGCAGAGGTCGGTATGGATTTTATCCTCTTGAAGGTTCATAAGTATAAATCTGGAGGCATTCCATATTTTATTAGCGAAGTTTCTGCCTTGCTCAAATTTCTCCTTGGACAAATAAACATCTTGTCCCTGGCTAGTTATAAAGATCAGGCTGAAGCGCAGCGCGTCAGTTCCATATTCCTTAATTATGTCTAGAGGGTCAATGATATTGCCCAGGGATTTTGACATCTTTTTGCCTTCGATATCCCGCACTGTCCCGTGAATGTAAACATCCTTAAAGGGTTCTTTACCCATAAATTCAAATCCGGCCATAATCATGCGGGCAACCCAGAAGAAAATGATCTCCGGAGCAGTGACCAAAGTTGAGGTAGGATAAAAATATTCCAGTTCTCTTTGTGTCTTGGACTGGCATTTTTGGTTTTGCGAATCAGCCGGCCAGTAAAAGGTGGCAAATGGCCAGAGCCATGAAGAAAACCAGGTATCCAGCACATCCTCATCTTGTTTAAGGTTTAAAGAGCCGCAAGCGCGGCATTTTAAAGGTGTATCAATACTGGCGAATGCCTCCTTTTTACAGTCCAGGCAGTACCATATAGGGATT
>JAHKBC010000276.1 GCA_018825725.1 Candidatus Omnitrophota bacterium | reverse complement strand
TTACTCTATGTGGCACCACACTAATTAATTTGTGCAGCTCAGGCAGAGGAATTGTAGAAACTAAATAATCAAATTTGTGCTCTTTTCCGGACGCAGTCACTATTCTTTTATCTCTTATGTTAATACCCTTCACTTCTGACTCCGTGTGGACATTACTGATTTGGCTGTCTATTGCCAGGGGTAAAACTTCTATCCCCCCTCTTACAGGATACCAGAACTTAGAGTTATAACCTAAATTCCAGGCCCGTGAGCCTAAGGCGCCCTCTATAATCTGGCTGGGGGATGGCTGCGGAACAATATTATTATGCCAATCACAACTTAACCTATCGCAAGGAATGGTCCAAAACTTAGAATTGTAAGGACGCATGAAATAACGGGCAATTCCCCGTCCTAAATTATAATCGATCCAGTCGGAAAAATTGCCTTTTATTACATGATTATTTTTATTCCTTAGAACGCCGATTAATGACAAGAGACATTCTTTTATAACGGCAGGTGGAAGTCCGTGAAGATTAGCCTGAAACGGATAGGGAATATGCCTACCAGAAAAATAAACCCAAGAGCTCCTCTTATGTACAGCTAGATTATTACCTAATAATTTTTTGATAAAGCTGAATATTCCCGGGTTTTTGAAATGCAGAAGATGCCCGGTATAATCAAAAGTAAAACCACCAACCTTTTGGCTACGGCATAACCCGCCAACTTCGATCTCTTTTTCAAATATCTCACAGGACGCTTTACTCTTCTGCAAATGCCAAGCCACGCTTAAACCTGTAAGACCGGCGCCCAAAACAATAATTCTTTTACTAGTCATTTATATTTACTTTAATCATCTTGCGAGTCAATAATAAGAAACTCAGCATAACCAAAATAATAATAATTGCCCCCCAAAAAGACGGAACTAGAACAACAAAAACACCTAAAAACGACAAAAACAAAGAAGAAAGTAAAAGCGTGTGCAGTGCCTTAGTTTTTGAAAAACCTATTTTAATTAACCTTAGAGCAAGGTGGTCGTCGCTTTTCTTAAAAACCGATTTATTATTTGCCAGGCGCACGATAATTAGAAATAAAGTATCCAAAACAGGCAGGCCCAGTATGATAAGCGGAGCAAAAATAGCCATTTTTCTTTCTATAGGAGCATAATTAATGATTAAGGCTAGCGCGGCAAGAACGAATCCGACAAAATGTGACCCGGAATTACCCATATATAACCTGGCCGGCGGCCAATTAAATAGTAGAAACGCTGAGGTTGCCCCGCATAAACTTAAAGACAAAAAAAATGGAATATACTGCATCTTAATCAATGAAATTACCGCTAAAGCCAAACTGGTGATAACAGTAATACCGCCGCAAAGGCCGTCAATAATATCTAAGTGGTTATAGGCATTAGTAACCCCTATAACCCAGATCAAGGTGATAGCAATATTCCATACGGGACCTATATAAATTATCTTAGTGTGTACACCAAAATAGATTAAAATCAGGGTGGCAATAAATTGAACTAAGAATTTTACCTTTACGGAAAATTCCTTAAGATCATCGAATACCCCCAATAATAACACTACCAGGGAAGAAACGACTATCGCGCCTAATTCATCCCCTGGCTCCTTGTAAATTTTACTCCAGAAAAAAGAGTTAAACATAAAAGATAACCCTATACCCACCCCTCCCACAAGGGCCATTTTATTCTTGAGCAACAATATTGCTCTAGAAAGGGCATACTTTCTGGCAAGAACTATCAGAGGAATGGTAACGAGAAATGAGCTGATGAAAATTATTATATACCCGCTAAACATATAATTAAGTAGTTGTCCGGAAGGATATTTTATTGGACTATTATACCATTTTGAGCAAGGATTTCAAGGTGCAAATTAAACATATATTAATCATTAGTACTTGTGTTTTATGGAGTTTTGATGCAGATACAACTACATTTCCTGGTATAAATACAGGGTTTTGCCTATCATACTTCCCACATGATACCGCTCGTCTAAAGATATTTGGGCTTTTTTCCCCATACATTCTCTTAGTTGAGGATTATTCAATAGGTATATAAGTTTATCCGACATCTTTGCAATATCAAACAAGCTAGCTAAAAATCCTGTCTGATTATCAACTAATACTTCACTTACACCTCCGGTATCAGTAGCTAAAACAGGCCGCGCTAAAGCCATAGCCTCAATTACGGCAATGGGCATACCTTCCCACAACGAAGTAAGCACAAAAACATCCATTATTGACAAAAGGCTTGGTATATCCTTTTGCCAACCCGTTAATATGACCCGCTGAGATAAATTCAATTCCGAAATAAACCGCTCTATTCTTTTGCGTAAAATCCCATCGCCTATTAAGATGAACT
Organism: Candidatus Omnitrophota bacterium; assembly: GCA_018825725.1. GTDB lineage: Bacteria > Omnitrophota > Gorgyraeia > Gygaellales > Profunditerraquicolaceae > JAHKBC01. The sequence goes on along the minus strand of JAHKBC010000276.1, from coordinate 5,942 downwards.
TGGCATCCGGAAACACCTTGTTGACGCGAAAAGCAAGTTTTATAAAATCCAGAGGTGCTTTCTGACTCTTAAAACAAGCTATCATGCCGACAATAAGCTCATTCTCTTTTATTCCCAAATCTTTTATTAAGGACGTATCCCTTTGTCTTGCCTTAAATTCCGTAAAATCAATGCCGTAATTGATCAAAGTGTACTTATCGTAATTGCCGATTCCCAGGCTTAGCCCTTTTATCCTGTCGAAGTTAGATACAACAATAATTTTATCTGTATGTTTTTCACAGATTTTTTCAAGCATAAGAAACATCCATCGGACTAAGTATGGTTGATAATTATTAAACGACCAGCCATGCACAGTGTGGACTACTTTACTTACCCTTGCTAACCTTGCCGCCAGCCTGCCCAGAACCCCTGCTTTAGAACTATGAGTATGCACAATCTCAATTCTTTTTGCTTTTATAAAACAATAAATTTCCAGTAAAGCAATAAAATCTTTAAAGGGGTTTATTTCTCTTTCCAGAAATAAGGACCTCCAAAAATTATTACGTCCAACTGACTTTAAAGCATCGTTAACTAACAGGCCATGACGGGAAGAAAACAAAAATATCTCAAATTCGTCCTTGCTAATGCCTGAAATCAGGCTTAACAACTGCTTCTGCGCTCCTCCAAGTTCTAATTTGGTAATTATGTAAAGCAGGCGAGTCTTGGACATAAAGGAAGGATTGTAATTTTAAGAAAATACAATTGTCTAGGATTAAAATTTATTCCTGCAAATAACCAGAATTGCAGAATGCGGAACAACCAGAAATTTCTTACCTTCAAACTCAACCTCAATGGCTGCACTTCTTAAAAATATACAATAATCTCCCTCTTTGCACTGCAAAGGAAAGTATTTACCGTCTACTTTAGCGGCCTGCCAAGGCTCTATATCCAAAACCGCAGGATCAGGTACAGGATACCCTGGCCCGATCTTAATAATCGTGCCGGCCTGCACCCTCTCTTTCTCTTTTACCCCTTGAGGAAGATATAATCCCGAATCCGTCTTATCATGCCCATCATCAGGTTTAATCAAAACCCGGTCTCCAACTATTATCAATTCCTTTTCCATGTTAAGAATTCCTTTTCATCAGCTCATCCATCGACTTTAGCTCTTCCTTTTTACCCATTCGCTTATAAAGTTGCCTTAAATTTTCAACCACAGCGATTACTTCAGGGTGTTCTTGACCGTATATCTTCTGACGCATTTTAAGCGAACTCAAAAATAGCCGCTCGGCATCATCATATTTACCCTGATTATAATAAACCAGGCCGAGATTGTTAGCAGCCTGCGCTATTTCCGGACAATCCTTACCCCTGACCTTCTCCCATATCGCTATTGCCCGCTTATATGATAATTCGGCATCTTTGTAATGGCTTAAATAAACCTGGATCAAACCCATATTATTCAAAGTATAGGCAGCTTCATAGCTTTGCGGGCCAATAATCTTCTCCCAGGCTAACAGCCCCCTTTTAAACATGCTCAGCGACTGTTTATAATTCGACTTGAATTTGTAAAACTCACCCATATTACATAATAACATGGCGCCTTCGAGGGTATCCAGATTATTGTTCTTCTCAAAAATAACAAGCGCTCTTTTATAAAGAGGCTCAGCAAGCCCGGTTTTGCCTTTAGATGAATAAAAGCTACCAAAATCATTAAGTAATATTGCAACTTTTATATGCTCTACGCCAAAACTCTTTTCCATAGCTGACAATGCCCTCTGATAATAGTTTTCAGCCAGCTTATACTGCCCCTGAGTGTCGTACAATAACGCAAGATTACTTAAGGACTCGGCAACATATGCATTATCCTTACCGAAAGCCTCTTCGGCCAGTTTCAAAGCCATCTCTCCTGTCTGAGCTGCCTCTTTGTACCGATTCTGCTGATAATACTGCAGGAACTCGGAATTTAATTTATCCCAGGTTGTCTCTGCGCATTCCGCAAACATCGCAGGTAATAAAAAAAACATAAAAATTAATAGGAAGGTATTTTTTTTCATTTTATTTTCAAGGAAAATATTTATAAAAAGATCTATTTAATCACCTAATTCTCACCCAGTACTAATCTCTCTCTTCATTTTTTCGGCAATCCTGACCGCCGCAACAGCATCTGGAGCATAATATGCTCCTAAAGTAGAGGCATATTTATCATTCAATACCGCCCCTCCTACCATAAAACCGCATTTAAAGTGTTTACTTTTGACAAGGCCTATTACTTCCTGCATCCTGACCATAGTGGTAGTCATTAAAGCCGATAAGCCCAGAATAACAGGCTGATTTTTTTCAACAGCACGGATAATCCTTGAATTAGATACGTCTTTGCCCAAATCCACAACTTTAAAACCATGATTCCTTAACATAAGCACAACTATATTTTTTCCAATATCATGGATATCCCCTTTTACAGTAGCCATGACAATTAAACCCTTAGTAGCCTGATGCGTCAAGTTATCTTTAAGATAAGGTTCAAGATACTCAATCGCTTTTTTCATGGTTTCGGCGCTGGCAATAAGTTGCGGTAAAAAATATTCCCTCTTGTCGTATAATTCACCGACTCTGGTTATGGCCGGGGCCAGAAGTTCAGAAACTAACCCCTGGACTGTCAACCCCAAAGATATAGCCTTATTAAGCAGCGGTATAATTCCATCGCTATCACCCTCAATAACAGATTGTTTAATCTGCTCCGGCAAAGAAAGATTAGCCTGATTATCGAGAATTTTTTTAGACCTTGCGCCAACCTTGGCCATATTCTGGCAATAAACTATAAATCGCTTTATATCACCGGCTCTTTCTATCAGAGTTCGGCCGCATCTAGCCTTCATTAAATCCCGGTCAAGGGGATCAGCAATAGCCAGTTTTAATCCCCTGGATACAGCCAGCCTTAGAAACATCCTGTTCAATAATCTCCTATCCGGCATTCCAAAAGAAATGTTGGATAGCCCAACGATGGTATTAGCCTTGAATATATTTTGGGACCAGAAAATAGTCTTTAAAATCTCTTTGGCAGCAGCAGGATGAGAAGATACGCTCATTACTAAACCATCAATAATGATGTCGTCTTTGGTAAACCCAAATTTCTTTGCCTCGCTGAATAAACGCATAATTATGCGTTTGCGCTTATTAAAGGTATGAGGTATCTCCTTCTCACTTATAGGTAAAAGTATAAACATCGCTCCATACTTAGAAGCTATTCTTAAAAGCTTAGGGGCCTTTTTCTTATCACAAGATATGGAGTTAATAAGGATCCTCCCCGGATAAATGCGCGCGGCGCACTCAACAGTCGCGGGATCAGGAGAATCAATTACCAGAGGTAAACTTGTCGACCTGGCTAAAAGCCCGATGGCCTTTCGGATCAACTTTTGTTCATCAGCGCCGGCAACGCTAAGATTCACATCCAAAATCATCGCCCCGGCCTTCTCCTGTTCTTTAGCCATCTGCAACACCAAAGACAAATTAGATTTCAATAACTCCTTTTGCAAAACTTTCTTTCCGGTAGGATTTATTCTTTCTCCAACTATAACAACCTTCTTTTCTTCGTTTATGAAGACACTCTTTCTGGCCGAAGCCAAGGCGCTCAAAGATTTACGCCTGGAAACTTGAGGCTTTTTATTTTTTAAAACCCGGGAAAGCTGCCTTATATACTCCGGAGATGTCCCACAACAACCTCCTATAATATTGGCGCCTGCGGATATTAATTCCCGACAATGGCGCACAAACTCAGGCGATTTCTGACTAAAAAACGTCTTGCCATTTACCAATCTGGGTATGCCGGCATTAGGCTTGGCAATTAAAGGAACAGTAGCATAGGGCTTCATTAATTTAATCAGTTTTGCCATTTCCTGAGGCCCGGTAGAACAATTGCAGCCTACTGCATCCGCGCCAAGGCTTTGTAAGGTTACTAGCGCGCTTAAAGAATCTGTTCCATTAAGAGTCCGGCCGTATTTATCATAAGTGAGAGTAACCATCACAAACTTATCCGTTAATTCCTTAACCGCCAATAGAGCTGCCCTGGCCTCTTGTATATCCATCATTGTCTCAATTACAAATAAATCCACCCCTGCAGCCAAAAGGCCTTTAACCTGTTGCTTATAACTGTAGACCAACTCTTCAAAACCTAATACGCCCCACGGCTCAACAAAAATACCGCTCGGGCCCAGGTCTCCGGCAACAAGGATGTCTTTGCCCACAGCCCGACGGGCAATATGAGCTAATTCCTTATTAATCTTGAAAACTTTGTCTTGTAATTTATACTTGGCGAGCTTAAACGGATTAGCGCCAAAGGTAGAGGTATAAACTATATCGGCCCCTGCGAACTTATATTCAGAATGCACCTCTTTTAATAGCTCAGGGTTTTTTAAAGCCCAGGCTTCAGGGTTGTAGCCTGGCGGCATGCCTCTTTTTTGCAACTCTGTGCCCGTTGCCCCGTCCAGAATGAGTATGCGTTTACTCAGGATATTTAATATTTTTTTCTTAGCTGGCATTAGTTAACCTTTATCCCGGACAGAGCAGTCACTGACTTTTCTGGAATAAGAATAAAACCTTTATTAATACTGACTCCCAGTCTTTTCAACTGCAGCAGGCGATAGATAGTTCTTTGGTTATCAAGCGTAAAATCTGCATATCCGGCGGAAAAACGCCTATCTGACAGAGTTTTCTTTTCATTCTTTAATTTCTTAGCCATTTGCCGCATGACCCAGCCTAAAGAAGAATCCACCATCTCGCTGGCTACTGCATCCATAATAACTGCTTCATTGAATCTATTATTCTTTAATTCTTTTCCGATAGCCTGGGTAATCTTCCTACCGGCGGTTACCCCCATAAATAGAACTTCGGAATAGCCCTTTAAGAAATCGCAAACCTGCCGGCTATTAAAAGCTATACTCTGGCTAAGATAGATTCTAGGAGGCTCAACTTTTCGGATAGTAAGTATACAAGCCATAGCCTTAAGTTTAATCAAAGCAGCGGCTTCTTTTATTATTCGGTTGGTATCCTTGATTCGCCCAGAGGAAACCCTGGTGATTCCCTGGCGGTATCCTAGCCGCTTATAAATATCAGTCCGGGGTATGGGAATTACAACCGGGCTGAAATAAATTAATCTATTCATTGAATCTCCCCGGACTAAAGTCCTGGGATTCATCCCGAGCAGAAAAAGCACAAGTCCATTCATCCCACGGGCTAAAGCCCGGGGATTTCTGCGAGGGATTAAATATAAGGCATCTCATAGTAGAAGCGCGCTTTCTTTGGCAGCTGCTTATGGCATTATTATAACAAAAAAACAAGCCTCAACAATTAAAAAGCCGGCTAAAAGCTTTTTTATTCATCTATGGATTTAGCCTCGATGTCAATGACATCTGCATTTTCTTCTTTACAATGGTAACTGCGCGCGCGAGGGCCTGTAACATTTCGCGGTAGAAAAAATAAGCCTAGACTAAAGCTCAATACGCTATATAAAAAAGAGCCCCAAAAAGCGCTCAAGAAATTCTCGACAGTAAAACCTTCTATAAATTTAGAGGTTAAATAAAACATCCCGGCATTAATAAAAAGAGTCAACAACCCCAGAGAAAGTATGTTAAATGGAAGGGTAAAAATAACCAATAACGGGCGTAAGGTACTATTAATAAAAGACAATAGCAGCACCGATATTACAGCCACCTCCCAGCGGGCTATACTGATACCCGGCACCAGCGCCACTACCACGATTAAAGATAAGATGTTTATCAACCACTTGAATAAAAAATTAACCATATTAACCAAGTTGTGTTTCCAATTTATCGATTAAGTCCTCGGCATCTTTTATAATTGCCGCAGGCACAAGTTTAGCAATCTTGATTTCTTCCTTAATTGCCTTCAAAGTACCCAAAAATCTTCTTAAGGTAGCATACCTTTTCCTCTCCCTGGCCTCTTCG
>JAHKBC010000275.1 GCA_018825725.1 Candidatus Omnitrophota bacterium | reverse complement strand
CTACCCTGCCTCTTTCTTTAGGATTAAACGATATTTGGATAGATGTCCCCTTAGTTTATAAGCTGAATTAGTATTAATATGTCGAGAGTAATTTCCATCTTCAGTACTAAAGGCGGAGTAGGAAGAAGCTTGATTATGGTTAATCTGGCTTCTTATCTGGCCCAGGAAGCCAATAAGAAGGTATGCCTGGTGGATTGCGATTTGCAGACCGCCGGCGATATAGCCAGGATGATAAACTTGCAGCCTGCCAAGTCTATGTCGGAGCTTATTCTGGCCATGAAGTCCGACCCCCAAAATGTAAAAATAGAAAACTATATTACGAGGACCAGTTTCGGTTTTAGTTTCTTGCCCGCAGTATTAGATTTTAAAGAATCCGGAGACCTCGACTCCGATAAAATAGGAGAGGTTTTTGGCCTGCTTAAAAAGGAATATGATTTTATTCTGGTAGACGCAGGTAAATCTTTTAACGAAGCTGCGCTTAATATCTTAAATCATTCCAACGTTATACTGTTGCCGACTACCCCTGATGTTATCTCTATCGGCCAGACCCGTTCGACGATACATGTCTTGCAAGACCTGAATTTTCCGCTGATGATGCTTAAGGTTATATTGAATAGGTCTGCTTCTGCTTCGAGTATCAGCACCCAGGAGATAATGTTGCATCTTCCGGTCGAGATTATAGCCAATATTCCTTCGGAGGGTAAGGCTGTAAATATGGCGATTAACAGCGGAACTCCTCTGACTATATCCAGCCCGAGTTCTAAATTTGTCCAGTCGCTTAAAAAACTCGGCGACCAGCTTATTACTGACCATAAATTATATGTAGAACACCGCCAGGTTGATTCCCTTCAGATAAAAAAATCTGCTTTTGATAAGGGCAGTTCGCTCTCTAAGGGTGAGGATTCATCCGAGGCTGCAGAGTTTCAGAAAAAAGCTCAGCAAGAGACCAATGAGGTTGTTCTCTTAAAACAAAAGATACACAATCGTCTTATTGATGAACTTAACCTTAAACGCCTGGACCAGAAGGTCTTTAGTGACAGCGAGAAAACCAAGGAGTTAAAAGACAAGGCCAGGGTAATGATCGCTAATTTTTTGACCGAAGAATCAGGAATCTTTATCGCTTCAACTGAAACCAGGCAGGAATTGGTTAAAGAGATTTTGGACGAGGCATTGGGTTATGGCCCGTTAGAAGATTTACTAGCTGACCCCAACCTAACCGATATAATGGTTAATAATAAGGATGAGATTTATACTGAAGCTAAAGGCCGGCTTAAACTTACCGGCAAGAAATTTACCTCTAATGAGCAGGTGAGGGTGATTATCGAGCGTATTATCGCGCCTATCGGCCGCCGCATTGACGAGTCAGTACCCATGGTGGATGCCCGTCTTCCTGATGGTTCGCGCGTAAACGCTATTATTCCTCCCTTGGCGCTTACCGGGCCTGCCCTTACTATCAGGAAATTCAGAAAAGAAAGATATACTGTAGATGAGTTAATTAAGATTAATAGTTTAAGTCAGCAAATGGCAGATTTTATCCGGGCGGCTGTGCTTTGCCGCAGCAATGTTATTGTTTCCGGAGGCACGGGCTCGGGAAAGACTACGATTTTAAATATTCTTTCTTCAAATATATCAAACGAGGAACGAATTATTACTTTAGAGGACGCTGCAGAACTTAAATTGGACCAGGCGCACTGGATCAGGCTAGAATCCCGCCCACCCAATATTGAAGGCAAAGGCGCTATAACCATCAGCGACCTTTTTAGAAATACCTTGAGAATGAGGCCGGATAGGATTCTCGTGGGAGAGTGCCGCGGGTCAGAGACTTTGGATATGCTTCAGGCTATGAATACCGGACACGACGGCTCCATGACTACTCTGCATGCCAATTCCACGCATGATGTGCTATCCAGGCTTGATTCTATGATTTTAATGTCTGGTGTAGAGCTTCCGGTAAGGGCAATCAAGGAGATGATTGCCTCAGCTATAGACCTTATTGTACATACCTCCAGGTTATCCGATGGCAGCCGTAGAATTGTTGCGATTACGGAGATCGCCGGTATGCGCGATGAAAATCATATTGAACTTAAAGATATATTTTTATTCAAGCAAACGGGAGTTGACGATTTGGGTAATGTTTTAGGGTATTTTCACGCTACCGGCTATATCCCCAAAGTCCTGGAAGAAATTAAAATTAGAGGTATTAATCTTACCGAAAGTATCTTTGCTGAGTCCTCAGGATAGAGCAAAAATGTATTTGACTATTCTTAATCAGAGCAAGGATACCCTGCTTGCTGACAAGGCCATCACCGCAAAATCAATTTTTAAGAGAATCAGGGGGCTTTTAGGAACCAAAGATTTTAATAATGGCAAGGCCCTGATTATTCAACCCTGCCCCAGCATTCATACCTTTTTTATGCCTTTTGCAATTGACATCTTATTCCTGGCGCAGGACAACCGGGTTATTAGAGCCATAGACAGCCTTAAACCCTTTCGGATGACCCCTATTTTTTTTAAGGCTAGATTGGCCATTGAACTTCCTGCCGGAACTCTGAAAGCCACAAAAACCGCCCAAAACGACGTAATATCCATAAACTAACTCCATTCGCCTTAAATATTAATGTCCAATCTGTAGCTTGTCTTGACAAACATGTTTTATCATGTTAATTTATAGGTAAAATTATCTTTTATATAGGTTAATTATGGGTGTAGTCTATAAATTAAATGACGAGGTAATTGATTTTATTATTTCTGCTAAGAGAGATAGCCCTCTGATTAGCTG
>JAHKBC010000274.1 GCA_018825725.1 Candidatus Omnitrophota bacterium | reverse complement strand
TCTCTTGGTAATCTACCGGAGATGGTCCCTTTTCTGGCGCTCGTTGTTCTTATAATTATTTTTTTAAGAATTAAAAGGAGCCATCGCTTATTAAGTTTTTCATTTTTTTGGTATCTGGCCGCGCTCTCGCCGCAGTTTTATGCGCGCCTCAATCTAACCGCTGCCGAACATCATGCTTATCCGGCCTATCTAGCTGTTTATTTCATTCTTGCTTTAGCCCTGGGCAATAAGAAATTGAATAATATTTATATTAAGTATGCGGCGGTGTTTATCATTCTTCTTTTTAGCCTGCTGACGATAATACGTAATTTTGAGTGGAGGAATGAAAATTCACTCTGGAGCTCGTCCAGAAGAACCAATCCCCGATCCGGTATTGCCAGCGGGAATCTGGGAATACTTTTAATAAAACAAGGTATTTACGACGAAGGCAAGAAATACCTGGAACAGGCTTCGCGCTTTAGCCAGGAAGAGAGCCCTAAAATTACTTCTACCTTAAATTTAGCATATTACTACGCATTGAATAAAGAGCCCCAGAAGGGCCTGGATATTTTGACCAGGCAAAAAGAATATTTGAGCCAGGCTAAACCTGTTGTGTATTATAAGACCCTAGCTTATATTTATTTTCAGATGGGTAAAGTGAAGGAGGCGCAAAGAATTATGCAGGATTTAATCCGTCAATTTACCGAAAGCGCAGAATTGAAGGCAATCTTGGGTTGGTTTTATTTAAACGACCCTTTAAATAAAGATAAGGAGAATGCCAGGAGTTATTTTGAAATGGCCAATAAGCTTGATCCGGATCTGGTCTTGCCTTATCAGGGCCTGGGTATGATTTTAGAAGAGGAGAATCCAAAGCAAGCGATAGATGTATACAAAAAAGGCATCAAAAGAGCGCCTTCTATGCCTGACTTCTATTATCGTCTAGGTGTGATTTACGCAACTAAAATGCATGATTCACAGGCGCTTTGGTATTTTAAGAAGGTTATTGAACTTAGTCCTACCTATGCCCCTGCCTACTACAATCTGGCCTTACTCTATACTTCGCTTGAATCCCCTGATTATGTCCAGGCGAAAAAATATCTGGATACAGCCAAAGAGCTTGGGTTTAAAGTAGAGCCTAAAGTATCGGATTTAATTAAAGAATTTGCAGAGAAATAGCGGTTAATAGAAAGGGTAGTTTCTTCTTCTTTCTTTGATAAACATACTTTTGTCAAAATTGGCCTTGGCGAAACTGTTTATCTCCGAAGCAATCTGGGTTATCTGGGCGGGATTCATCATGGGATAGTATTCGCTGGCCAGGGCGCTTATGTATATTCTTAAAAAAGGCACTTTCTCAAATTCACCTTTCCTATTTTTGATGGCAAAATACCCCTTAATTTTATCCTCTTCGTCGTAATAACTGGGTATAGTTTTGTCAAAATCCCGGATTACCCGCTGAGCGATAACTTCAATACTGTCAGTCATGCTTATAAAAAAGAAATCATCATCCTGGGGATGGGCCACGAAATCCGAAGAGCTCCCCATGGTTTTCAGGGTATTGATGATTATTGAGGCTGTGGATTTTATTACTTCGTCGCCTCTTTTAAACCCGTAGCGCTGGTTGTATCTTTTAAATTGCTGGATATCGGCATAATAAAGCGCAAAGGAGCCTTTTGATTCGATTCTTTTCAATAATTCCCTGCAGAAACTCGCTTGGCCGGGTAGTTTGGTCAGGGGGTTGATATCCTGTTCCCTGGCGATGCGGTAGATGTTGAGCTTAACTCTTAACAGGAGCTCGTTCTCAATGGAGGATTTAATCAGGTAGTCATCTGCTCCGGCATAGGTTATTTTGGCTTTATTCAGCTGGTCTGCGTCCGAGAGGATAAAAATTATCGGGATATAGTGAAAAAGGAAGTTTTTTCTTAATGCCTTGCAGATATCCAACCCGTTTATCTCTGTGGTTTGGAATTCTGAGATGATCAGGTCAGGTATATTTTTTTCTAAATCTGCTAAGGCGCTATCCTGATTTGAATAAGTTTTGACTTCATAGTCCTCACCAATAAGCATAAGGACTAGGTAATCCTGTAAAGCATTATCGCTAAGTATCAATGATATTTTTACGTTTTTCTTTTCACTCATATCTGGATTATAACAGATTTTTTAATAAAATGTATGTTTTTTTTAGAAAAATTTGTTAAAATACTAACAAGGAGTTACAATGATAATGTAGCGCACTGAAAAACCTGTGTTAGTATGTAAGATAAACCAAAAAAACAGGAGGTGCGCTATGCAATACTATGTAGGTG
>JAHKBC010000273.1 GCA_018825725.1 Candidatus Omnitrophota bacterium | reverse complement strand
GGCCTAAACAACTAAAAGCACATATTAAAAATAAAAACGCAACCTACTGTCTTATCAGTAAGTTGCGCCATTACTATACCCATAAATATTCTAAAATTACCCTTCCGGAGACATATCAATATGTTACAATAACATATTATTTATTGCAAACTCAATTACGAATCTTCTTTTTACCCGATTCTTTCCTTTGTTGATTGATGTTTTTCACTAAAATGGGCGATTTTGGGCAAAAAAAATCTTGTATTTATTATAAATCTATATTTTAATCTTTGGCAAATAAATAACGGGTCCTTAGGCAAACTTTTACCAAAAGTAGCATCACCGGAACCTCAATTAAAACCCCTACTACAGTAGCTAGAGACGCCCCTGAAGATAAACCAAATAACATTGTTGAAGTAGCAATAGCAACTTCAAAATGATTACTTGCGCCAACCATTGCAGACGGAGCCGCATCCTCATACCTTAACTTCATTTTCATTGCCATCCAATATGTGATTGTAAAAATAAAACAAGTTTGGATAAAAAGCGGAATTGCAATCCATAGAATCGTCAACGGCTGAGCAAGAATAATTCCACCTTTAAATGAAAACAAGAGCACTAAGGTAAATAAAAGCGCAATAATTGAAACAGGACTCAACCAATGAAGGAACTTCTCACTAAACCACTCTATGCCCTTAAGTGACACAACCCACTTCCGTGTAAAATATCCTGCCACAAGAGGCAATGCCACATAAATAACAATTGATAATAATAGTGCTTGCCAAGGAACAGGCATTCTTCCGACACCCAAAAGAAATCCTCCTAAAACTCCGTAAAGCACAAGCATGGTCAGGGAATTAATAGCCACCATAACCAGCGTATGCCCATCATTTCCTTTGGCAAGAAATCCCCAAACTAAAACCATCGCTGTACAAGGAGCAATGCCTAACAGAATACATCCGGCAAAATAACTACGCCAGAGCGGCACTTGAAGCATCTTTGAACCTTCATACATAACAACCGTTCCTGCTCCATGTAGTGATCCCAGTAACCAGTCAGCTCCCGGAGGGAGCTTAACAAAATCCACCGCCTCCGCTCCTATTAAACCCTTAAACACAATTCCCAGGAAAAAGTAAGCTATGACATACATGGTAAATGGCTTTATTGCCCAATTAACAAATAATGTCAACCCAACCGGTTTTGGCGATTTTCCAGCTTTTATAACTTCGGCAAAATCAATCTTCACCATTATAGGATACATCATAAAGAACAGGCAAATTGCAATTGGTATTGAAACAACCGGAGCGCCATTGACATAAATTGAAAGGCCGTCAAGAAATCTCGCCGCAGCCGGAGCAACCCTGCCAATCAATACACCTAGCCCAATACAAACAAAAACCCACAGCGTAAGATATTTCTCAAAAAAACTTAAATTTCTTTTCTTGCCAAGGCTACTTTGCATATTAATCCTCTTGTTACATTAAAACATTTTTAACCAATATATCCCAATATAATACAACCCGACTACAATAAAAATCACGCCAGTTACTTTTCTCATATAATATTCCAGCTTGGTCAGACGATTGAACCAAATACTCAATGACTTCACACTTAAAGCAATTCCCACAGCAAACAGCAACACTGGCAATCCTGTTCCTATACCATAGATAAAAGGCAAAATAACTCCCATCTTAGATTTGAGTGCCAAAGGAATCAAACTTCCGAAGAAGAGAGCCGCAGATACAGGACAAAAAACTAACGCGAAGATTAATCCTAAAACAAAAGCTCCCCCTATTCCTGATCCGGCAAGTTTATCCTGAAGCTTCTTAGAAAAAGTTAACTTGGGAATACTTATTTTAAAAATATCCAATAAGACTAACCCCGTAATGATTAATATCGGACCGAATGCTATGTTCATATATTTCTGCAATAAGTTTGCCAATACCGGCACGCTCAAAAGGGAACTTATTATAACCACACCTAACAGTGCATATGAAAACATCCTGCCGATAGTGTAAGCAAAGCCTGAAATAAAAACTGATTTAGGATTAACAATCTTCTTAGCCAGGAAAGAAATTGCGGCTATATTTGTGGCTAGCGGACAAGGACTAACTGAGGTCAATATTCCCAACCAAAACGCTGAAATAAATCCAATAAGAATATGATCCATTATGTTTCCTTTAAAAAACTAGCCACCTCTTCTTTAATGTATCCAATAAATTTATCCTTATTACCAACAAGTTCCCAAATCTTATTGAGACTCTTTGACCTTATTTCAATGCCATCTTTGACTAAAGATAAAACTAGCGCCTTAGTATAAAGTTGGTAATCATTAACAAAGTGTGCATTAATCTTCTCCTCAATATTAATAGTTTTAAACTCAAGTTCCCCGGAAACAAGCTCGGGTTCAAAATTACTCTCTACTGCTTCTTTTGAATACTGCTCCAACTTATAACAAGTAGGATAACGCATTGAGCTATGAAAATAATACGCATATATTTTTACAGCCGGTGCCTTATCTGCGGCATATGAAACCGTAATAAATCCAAAAAAACAAAATACTATAAATAATTTTTTATACATGCAGATTTCTTTCTGCTATCTATGATTAAGCAAATTATACCTCTAGATTTTACCTCGAGCAAACCTTATTACAAAACCTGCATTGTTTACCTAAGAAATTTCTATTGAACCAGCCGCAAGTTGGACACAAGATATATATTCCTCCGCAGGATCACCCCTGGGGGAGATTTAGGCTGCCAGGTTCAGTTAGGATTGAAGAAAATGAAGAAATTCTTGC
>JAHKBC010000272.1 GCA_018825725.1 Candidatus Omnitrophota bacterium | reverse complement strand
GACAATGCTTTGATGTTACCATTGAGTAATGAACCAATAAAATAAAAGTAATCGACTCGCGGATATTTTTTCATCTGGAAACATACTTCAGCGAACATCCGCTCTCCGCTCATTGAGCGAAATTTTTTCCAAAACTGCCATTCGCTGCAAAAATGGCATTTTGTAATGCACCCTCGACTATCAAATAACTCGAGTCTCTCTGGCTGTCGATAAAGCCCAGATAATATATCTTCAGTAAAATCAGAATAATCAGGAAAGGGTAAAGTATTAAGATTATCCACTACCTCTGTATCGCCGCAATCAAGGAAGCTTCCATCCTTCTTAATAAGAGTGCCTTTAAGAAAGCTAATCTTTCCTTCTTTCTCTAAGATTCTGGCTAACTCAAGCATACTGATGTCTCCCTCTCCTATGTTGACAATATCTACTACACCCTCTTTGATGAGCTCAAATCCTCTCAGCTGCCGACAGCAATCAGGACCACCAAAAACAACGATTCTTTTTTTATCTTCCTTCTTAATCCTCTTTGCTATCTCAAGACTTACAAGAAGGGAACTAAAATGTACGGTAAAGCCGATTATTCTCGCATCGCTATTTAAAATCTGCTCAACCTGAAACTCAATCATCTTCTGGTTATCCTGAATAAATTTTTCAATTATATCTTTACTTGACCAGAAGCTATAAAGGTCTTTATCATCCCAGAACTTGCGATATTCTTCTGAACCACTCCAATATAGGCTATTATTAATGTCAAAACAGAAAACCCGATGTCCAGCTTTCCGTAGTATTGAAGCAAGCAATGCTACAGTATATGGGGGGCAATCCCTACCCCAGCCCGGACATTGAACGAGCGCTATCTTCATTTCAAATTAAATCCTTTAAGAATTTTTTGTTGCAAATCAGGGCGAAAGCTTACATGTGAACGAATATCATTTACATTTGATGGCTTATTCTTATAACAGTACTTGCACCAAACAGAACCTTTCCCTTCAACCAATGACTGTCTCAAATTTCTATAAAACTCTCCATTCCAAACTTCTTGGAATTCATCCCGATAAAGATAACCTATATGTGATCCGGCATAGCAGCAGGGAAGTATAGAGCCTTCGGTTTCCACATAAAGGTATTTCCACGGCTCAGGGCATCTGGGATATTTTGAACCATTGCCACCGAAACTTGGTGGCAGGGTCAAAGAGAGACCAAATCTTGTTGCCTCCTCTTTCGCCTCCTCAAACATACGATTAGTAACTTTTTGTTTAAAGAAACAGGAAAGTTTTAGATGTGCAGGGGTATATACAGTCATATAATTAGCAGTCACGCTGTCTACTTTTAATTTAGCAGCGAACTTAACAAACTCAGGTAGATTCTCGATATTGAAGGTATTAATAATAAATACCAGATTTACGGACGGCGCCTGATGGTCCTTGCGGGTAGAAAGTAAATCTTGTATGTGTTCGATAATTTGGTCAAATGCTCCAGTATGAGTGAGTATTTGGTGAAGCCTTTTATTCGAAGCGTGAAGAGAAATCTGTATATTGTATCTACCCTCTATCAACCTCCGGTCAATCGCTGCCGATAGCGGAATGCCGTTAGTGGTAATTATCTTATTGTTAAAAGGTAGGGCTTGATTTATATAATCTAAGAATTCCTCACGGCGAGGCATTAGTAATAATTCTCCGAACCCACAGAGATTGATAAAATCTGCTTTGGGCAAAACCTGCGAAAGCCTCTTTTCGAAAAATTGTTTGTAAGTTTGTAAATCAAAAAACCTGGGATAGCCTCCCAAACAAAAAATACAATCAGCATTACAGCGACAATGCGCGCCAATACCAATGCCGCGAGGGGTTGACTCTAATTTTATCTTCCCTTGTTGATACTCCTGTTCATTAAGGCTGGTGTTCTCCTGGAGTAGGAGATCATTCTCCTTGGAAAGCTCAATTCTCCTTTCTCCCCTTTCTTCTGCTTTCAATGAAATTTTAACCGGCTGCTTTTCACCGGAATCCTTTATATACGCTCGCGCCTCATCAATAACTGGGAAAACAACGCAGACCAACCAACAATGACAAAGTTCCTGAGAGATGAATTCCCTAATGCTCTCTGCTTTTTTCGACATCCATAGATTATCAAATTTCTCTTTTCTAATATTACCAATGCTTCCGTTTTTCAATCCCGGGCAGAAATATAAATTTCCGAATGGTGAAAGCATAGCAAATTTTGTTCCGGCTACACATTTTCTAAAATACCTTTTTGGATTTCTTTGATATTTCACTAAATGTGAAAGATAATATAATTTTGCTACCAAACCCTGGTAAGATTCTTCTCTGATAGTCTGCATTAAATGCTGATAGTTTTTATCTTTCAGTTCTGCCTCCATTATCTTATGAACATCCGCTTCAACTTTTGCCAACTGCGAGGGAGTAAAGTTAAATACAGGATTCTCTCTAACCTCCTTAGGAACAACAAATTGAATATAAAACTCTACACCATACTTGTGGGCAAACTTTTTAGCAGGAATTAACTGGTCAAAATTATGGGCAGTTAAGGTAAAAGTCAAGGTAATATTTATGCCTTCTCTCTTACAAGCCTTAATTGTTCTTTCCAGAGATAAAAATGCTCCCTTTTTAGACCTTATTCTATCGTGTACCTCACCAACCCCGTCTAGAGAACTACCCAACCAAAAATATTTAGGTTGGTAATTATCCAAGATTTGCTTGGTAGTTTTAATAATGCTTTTTGTATTAACTCCATTCGTAAGAATGCCCAATGAAATATTGGGAAACTTTTTTATAAGATACCCGCAGATTTCAACTAAATCCTTGCGCAGGAAGGATTCACCGCCAGATAATACTATTGTCTTGATCTTCTTTAAATGCTCAGACTCTTCAATGAATTGTTTAATTTCATTGAAGGTTAGTTCTTTTTGTTGCTCTGGAAATCTTAAATGATAATCCCAGAGGTCACACATAATACACTGGCTGTTGCAGCGGTAAGTGAGTTCAATGTGCAGTTCTTCCGGTCCGTATTCAGGCCCATATCGAATTCTTCCCTGCTCGACTGCCTCTTCAACAATCTGGCCGCTTAAATCAATAATTTTATCAAACGCGGCTTCCTCTTGCGGTAATTCTGGAAAATATAAATTAATTTCCTTTTCATAGACCGTGATTAAAGACTGGTAAATCTTCTGCCAATCATATTTCTCTTCGACTAAAACACGGGCATTTCGGGCAATTTTTGCATACAACTCAGCATCGTGTATAAGCTTTATTACTGCTCGAGCAAAAGCAGAAGGCGTATCAGCAATTACAATTTGCTTTTTATTCTTTGCGTTTGTTCCAAAAGCTCCGATTTTGGTGGAAACTACGGGAATACCGGTTGCCATTGCTTCTAAAACCTTTCCTTTTATCCCTGCGCTGATTCTTATGGGATTAACAAAAATTGCGGATTCTTTAAGATATGGCCAAACATCTTTTACATCAGGTACCAATTTAATATTAGGATATTTAGCAAATCTTTTGATATTCTCAGTTATCTCAGAACCAACAATTAGGAATTCAACGTCGGGTATCTTTTTTTGTATGCGAGGGAAAATATTCTTAATAAAATATATAACTGCGTCCTCGTTAGGATAATGCGGATAATGGCCTACATATATCAGCCTCTTTGTCTTTGGCCTATCTGAATGCACAAACGAAAAGTGTGCAATGTCTACCCCTGTAGGAATAAATGAGAAATTGCTCTTTGGGAAAAATGTCTGTAAGATTTGTTCGTCTTCTCGAGACAATAAAACAATTCTATCCAATTTCTTATAAGCTGAGCAATGAAAGCGAACTCTCTTAAGATAATCAAAATAATCAAAGATTATTACGCCATTTTTGATTCTATAATAAGATTTCTTAAAGAACAAAACACTTGAATCATGTTCGGTATAAACCACTGGAACATGCTTTACATAGTCTACCAGATACAATAGTTCATTTGATTCCAAGTGAATTAGGTCGATTGGTTGCGTTCTTTGTATTTCTTCGAGTTTATTAATTAATTCGTGACTATGGGCAAACCTATAGCGTTGTGGATACAGCTTAGTTTCAATCTCGGATTTAGAAAACTCAGCGTAAACCTCTTTAAATACCTTCTTTAATTCGGGAATGTTATCGACTTCTTCTTTATGATTTATTAAAGTTAGCAAAGAAATATTGAATTTATTCTTTAGAAGCTTAGCCAAAGTATAAATCCTTATCTTCCCTCCTGAATTAAAGGGATAAGGCATAAAAGGAGTGACTATCAAAACATTTCTTTTCTCATTGTCCTGTAGATGTCTGAACCCTCGACGCATAAAATTTCGATAATAAAGCATGCAATGGTTAAATATCTTCTTATCTTGCGTTTCTATATACCTACGTTCAAGAAAACGATGAAGAAGCATCTGGGGTAAATAATTTAATGCCCAAAAAAAACCTCTTAAGAAATTCATCCGATTTCGATATAGATTCCAAGGAAGAAGATTTAGATGATTCTTAAGAATTTGTGTGTCGGTAATATTCTTCCAAGTAAACAGGAGTTCATTCTTTATCTCCTTGGGGCGTTCATAAGTAAGCGTTGCTCTTCCTTTATGATACATAAGGCTTTTGGGCTCGTATAAAACCTTTAATCCTCTCTTCCAGGCACGATAGGATAAATCTATATCCTCCCAGCAATTTGGACGATAGATACTATCAAACCCTCCTAACCAGAGAAAATCGCTCTTTCTAAAAACCATTGCTCCGCCGATTGAAAATATCGAAGGAGAAGTCTGATTTATCTTATCGCCGTTACCTGTCTCTGCCTCATTCCATAGTTTTATGTACCCCTCTTCAAAGCGCCCCATATGCATACCCCAGATAAAGGTCTGTCTATCCCAAGCGTAGAGCTTAGGCGTGGCCACAAAAACATTTTCATTTTGAAGTTGGTTTATAAGCGGCCTAAGGAAGTCTTTGGTCAAGATAATATCATTGTTTATCAAAACTATAATCTCATTCTTTGCGCTTT
>JAHKBC010000271.1 GCA_018825725.1 Candidatus Omnitrophota bacterium | reverse complement strand
GGATTTAATGAAGGACGGTAAAATCCAGTGGGTAATCAGTACTCCTTCCGGAAGGATACCGCGTCAGGATGAAGTTAAGATCCGTTCTCAGGTAGTAGTTTATAATATACCTTATACGACTACGATTTCCGGCGCCCAGGCGACTGTCAACGGAATTGAGGCATTGTTAAAGAAAGATTTAGGAGTTAAGTCGCTGCAGGAATACCTAAAGAAGAAAAGTAAACGCTAAAGGTAAAGGTAAAGGTAAAGGTACAGGCATAGGTATAGAAAAGTTTTTTTCTCTACCTTTACCTATAGCTAGGTTATTTATAAGGAGTAGATGTGCCGGAATTGCCAGAAGTCGAAACAATAAAGAGAGATTTAGAAAAGATTATTGCGGGAAAGAAGATAGTCTGCGTTTGCGTGCATAACCCTTTAGTAATACGTCAGCCTTCAGTTGAGAAATTTAAAAAAGGCCTGACCGGCGCAACTATTAAGAAAATCTTGCGTCGAGCCAAGGTCTTAATCCTTGAGTTAGACAATAAAAAATCTCTAGTTATTCATTTAAAGATGACCGGTCAATTGGTTTATCCGGGAGACGCCAAAAAGAGCCGGGTTAGTTTCTATTTATCTGACGGTAAGATCCTTGATTTCAATGACCAGAGGTTGTTCGGGGAATTACGCCTTCTGGATGACTGGCGTTCTTTAAAATTCATTCAAGGGCTTGGGCCCGAGCCATTTGCCATAACCTTAAGTGTGTTTAAACAGATGCTCGCCAGAAAAAAAACCAAGATCAAGCCGCTTTTAATGGACCAGGCTTTTATATCGGGGATAGGCAATCTCTATGCCGCAGAAGTGCTTTTTCGCGCCAGGATTAATCCTGAAAGAAGTTCTAACAGCCTTAAAAGTAAGGAGTCCCAAGTCCTTTATCAAGTAATCCGGGAGGTTTTACGGGAGGCTATTCGTTGCGGAGGCTCATCTGTGGATGACTATGTGCGCCTGTCGGGTAAAAAAGGTAATTACGCTAGCCAGCATATGGTTTATGGCAGAGAAGGCCAGCTGTGTATGGAATGTAAAAGTAAAATTAAAAGAATTGCTTTAGGCGGCAGAGGAACTTATTATTGCCCGCAGTGCCAGAAATAACAAAATGAAAAAACGCCTCAAGATTAATGGTTTTATAATTTTTATTACCATATTGGCAATATCCTTATTTCCCACGCTGTTTTTTAGGGAGACGAGTCTGGATTTTCTTAATGAATTTTACGAATTAATGGGAATTTCTATTATGCTGTTGGGCCAGTTAGTGCGGATTTCCGCTCGCGGCTATAAAAAAGAACATTCTCCCAAAGGTTCTGCCTTGATAATAAACGGGCCGTATAAATTTGTCCGTAACCCTATGTATTTGGGGATTCTTTTAATCGGGGTAGGGGCAGTTTTAATCTTTTTTAAATTATGGGTGACAGGCGTCTTTTTTTTATTTTTTATAATCCGGTATATCTTATTAATTTTTCAGGAAGAGAAATACTTGCTCGATAGTTTTGGCCAGGCCTATAAAGACTACATGTTGCATACCCCTAGGCTGTTTCCTTCTCTAAGGACACTTATTATTAATGATGTGAGGGATATATTGCCTCTTAAGGTAGCATGGATTAGAACTGAACAACCGCAGGTTCTTATTGTTTTATTTGTGGCTATATTCTTTGAATCCGGAATGGATATATATAAAGAGGGATTAAAAGGCCACTTAAGCGAGCTTGGCGGCACTATAATTATTTTCACCTTTTTCATTTTTCTTATTCTCTATTTGTTGAACAAAGAAAAGGCGCTGAAGAGTGGAGTCTAGCATAAAGACAAAAATAGTTTCCAACAAGAATATTAAAGGTAATTACTATAGCGCTATATTCAAGGCCAACTTTATAGCAAGAAATTGCCTGCCCGGACAATTTGTGAATATCAGGGTTTCTGAAAATGACGTGCCTCTGCTGCGCCGGCCTTTTGGCATACATAGGGTAACGGGCTTGGTTTTGAGGTATTATACGAGGTTCTTGGAGAGGGGACCAAGATCCTGGCGCAAAAAAAGCCCGGAGAGTACCTTGATATCATCGGCCCCTTGGGCAACGGTTTTACTTATCCCCTATCCCCTATCCCTTACCCCTTACCTGTGCTCGTCGCAGGCGGTATGGGAGTAGCGCCTTTATTTTTTCTGGCAGAAAGATTAGTCCACGGTCAGCAGTCCACGGTCAGCAGAAAGCCTTTGGTTTTGATTGGAGCAAAAACTAAAAGTCAACTCCTTTGCGAAAAAGAGTTTCAAGATTTGGGTTGTGATGTTAAAATAGCTACGGATGACGGCAGCTGCGGGTACAAAGGCTATATCACGGATTTACTAGAAGAAGCTCTGTCGACTGTCGACTGTGGACTGTCGACAGTATACGCTTGCGGCCCACAGCCGATGCTCAAAGAAGTTTCTAAGGTATCGTGTAAATATAATATTTCGGTTCAGGTTTCGCTAGAGTCTCATATGGCCTGCGGCATTGGCGCATGCTTGGGTTGCGTGGTGAGAACTAAGAATCCTACCTGTCCGGCAGGCAGGCAGGAGCAACGAGCCAAGAACGGATTTATTTACGCGCGGGTCTGTAAAGAAGGGCCTGTTTTTAACGCGCAAGAAATAGAGTGGTAGAAGAAGGTTACTTCGACTTCGTCGGAGTAAATTTCTCTGCCTCGCGGCAGAGCAATTTAGGAGGGTAGAGATGGCTAATACACCGTTTGTTTCTATCATTATGCCTGTAAAAAACTTTGAACGCACCATAGAAAAAACCTTTGAATTCCTTATGGCTGTTGATTATTACCAGGATTCCTGGGAATGGGTTATCGCTGACGGAGGATCGACCGATAAAACCATTGAAATCATTAGAAACTGGCAGAAGAAATATCCTTTTATTAAATTGGTGGAAGTTCCTAATTGTCCGTCACCCGGTTTTGCCCGCAACAAAGCCCTGGAAGTGGTTAAGGGAGATTTTCTCTTTTTTACGGATGCGGACTGCGCTCCGGATAAAAACTGGATTAACGAAATGTTAAAACATTTCCTTCGTGACCCTAAAATTGCGGCAGTGGGAGGGGAAGTTTTTACGCTTAAGGTTGACCCTAACAATCTAGTTGAAGCCTGGTGTCAGCACTTTCGCTTTAATATGGTGGCTCCCCGTTACGGATTTATTAAAGAGGGGTATTATCCGGATTTTCCCAAAGACCCCAAACCTGTTGATATCGGAGGACATAAGGCATATTTTTTCGGTACCTGTAATGTAGCTTATCGGCGTTCGGCAATGAAAGAAATAGGAGCAAAATTCTGGGATAGGCCTACAGGCGAAGACATGGATTTAAGTTATCAGCATAGAAGCAAGGGCTGGAAGTTTTATTTTGCGCCCAAGGCCAAAGTTAACCATATGCATCGAGCGGATATTAAAGCCCTAAGAAGGGTATGGGTTACTTACGGACAGGCGCATTTGCCGTTAATCGATAAATATGTCAAGCATAACGGCCTGCAGGTAATCTTGCAGTTTATAAAAGGCGGCCCCTCATTCCTGCTGCCTGCGCCCATACGAGGTTTTATTTATCTGGGAAACTTTCATCTTATGTATCTATTTGCTTTGCTTTTTTTAATCGGCGCTAGCCTGGCCCTAATATTTAAAACTACGCCGCTTATAATCTTAGCCGGAGTTTTTGTTATTTTAATGTTTTACTTTGCTTATCAATTTGTTAAATGGAACTTTGATATGGAACCAAAATCATCCTTTTGGTTCTGGTGTAAAATGAAATATCTGACTAATCTAAGTTTTATCCAGGGAGGACTAAAGGAATTTAGCAAGTATAAAATTTTGTGTATTGAGCCGAGCTTTTAGTCCGTAGTTCTTGGCTCGTGGCTAAACCCCAATTAAACCAAGAGCCATGAACCGCGAACTAATGTGGAGGATTTTATGAACCAATTATTATATATCGGGTTAGGCCTAGTTGCTGGAGTTTTTGCCGGGATGCTGGGCATCGGAGGAGGGTTGATTTTAATCCCTGCTCTTGTTTTTTGGTTTGGCTTGACGCAACACCAGGCTCAAGGGACAACTCTTGCAATCATGGTTCCGCCTATTGGGCTTTTAGCGGCCCTGCGCTACTACTATAATGGAAACGTAAAGTTAGGGATAGCGGGTTTTATCTGTTTAGGTTTTTTCTTCGGCGGTCTGCTTGGCGCTAACTTAGTACAGAGCGTCCCGGAGCTTTTACTTAAGAGGGGCTTTGGGGTATTTATGTTGATTGTTTCGCTTAAGATGATTTTTAGCAAATAACCTTAGGGAAGGTTCTTTAACTAAGGCAGAACCGTCCCCGATCGGAAGGAAATGAACCCCAAACTTACAATAAATATAGGTAAACTTAGATTAAAGAATCCGGTAATGGTTGCTTCCGGGACCTTTGGTTATGCCGAAGAGTTTATGAATTTTATTAATCTAAGAGAGCTGGGAGCGATAGTTACTAAAACTATTACGCTTAAACCCCGGAAAGGAAACCTCCCGCCGCGCACCTGTGAAACTCCGGCAGGAATGCTTAATTCTATCGGCCTGGAAAATCCCGGCCTTGAAGTGTTTATTAAAGAAAAACTTCCTATTCTTAAAAAAATAGGCGTGCCGATAATTGTCAGCATATCTAGCGAAGAGGATTCTAGGGAATTTGTCCAATTGGCCAAAGCGCTCGGCAAAATTAAAGAGGTAGCGGCTATCGAACTTAATATTTCCTGTCCTAATATTAAGAGTCTACAGTCAACGGTCCACGGTCAACAGAAAAGAAATTTAAGCTGCGGATTGTCGACCATTGACCATCGACTTATATCCCAGGACCCGGATGTTACCTACGCAGTGGTCAGCTCAGTGCGTAGTGTAACTAAAAAAACCTTGATTACCAAACTTTCTCCCAATGTAACTTGTATAAGCGATATTGCCCTGGCTTGCGAAAAGGCCGGTAGCGATGCCTTGGCTCTAATTAATACTTTATATGGTATGTCCATTGATGTTCAGACTAAAAGGCCAAAACTGTCTGCAGGAATTGGGGGTTTAAGCGGCCCAGCAATAAGGCCCATAGCGCTCAAGATGGTTTGGGAAACTTATAAGAAAGTCAAAATCCCGATAATAGGGATGGGCGGAATTATGGACACACAAAGTGCTTTGGAATTCATTATTGCCGGAGCAAGCGCAATCAGTATCGGCACGGCCAATTTTATCAACCCAGCGGCGAGCATAGAAATAATAAACGGGATAGAGAAATATTTACAGAAAAAAAAGATAAATTCTGTAAAAGAATTAATCGGAACAATAGAATGCAGGATATAAAAGAAAAAATTATTGTAGCGCTGGATGTCGATACCCTAAAAGAGGCCGAGAGATTTGTTGATCTGCTTATCTCCGCGGGTATTAAGTATTTTAAAGTTGGTAGTCAGCTTTTTACTGCTTATGGGCCTGACGCGGTTAGAATGGTGAGTAAAGCGGGGGCCAAGGTTTTTTTAGATCTTAAATTTCATGATATACCAAACACGGTCGCTTTAGCCTCTGGTTCAACCGCATCTATTTTAAGTGTTACGCCAAGCGCAGAAACAGGGAACATCGCCCAAGATATTCGAAATCTAGCAATACCGGCAGTCTTTATGATGACCGTGCATATAAAAGGTGGTAGGAAAATGCTGGAAGCGGCTGTAAAGGGGGCTGAAGATAAAGCCCGGGAATTAAAAATTAAAAGACCGCTTGTTGTTGGTGTAACGCGTTTAACCAGCGACGAAGATAAGGGCAATATTCAACATGAAGTTACGGAGGCAGCGCGGCTTGCTAAGTCCAGCGGGTTAGACGGCGTAGTTTGTTCGGCGCACGAAGTATCTATGGTTAGGAACGAATTCGGGCAAGAATTTATAATAGTTGTGCCTGGGATAAGGCCAAAGGGCGCGCAAGCAGATGATCAGTCGAGAGTAGCGACTGCCAGAGAGGCTATTGATGCGGGTGCGAGTTACCTGGTTATCGGCAGGCCGATATTAAAAGCCCCGGATCCAATTAAAGCTTTTAAAGAACTTATTAGCTAAGGAGTTTAGCATGGCAGAAGAAATTAGCGCGTTAATTGCAAAGATACAGAAAGAGGGGGTTCAGGCCGCAGAAGATATGGCGCGCCAAATCAGAGAAAAGGCTCTTCTTGAGGCAACAGAAATAATCAAAAAAGCCAAAAAAGAAGCTGAAG
>JAHKBC010000270.1 GCA_018825725.1 Candidatus Omnitrophota bacterium | reverse complement strand
GTTTTCGTGGACGAAACCAAAGCCCAAAACAGCAAAAACATGACCCTGGATGAAATAAGAAGGATTGACGACCTATGGCAAAAAGCCGCACAGCTTTTGCCTATTCAGAGAGAAAAATTAAGCAACAGCTGCGCAGTAGAAATCAAAAAAGTAGCCAAAGAATTAGGCCTCAAAGAAACCTTTGTTATGGATAATATGGGCGGCGTTGTAGGAGAAAATGAACTTACCAGCGACTATTGGCAAGGAGATGAAGATAAATGGCAAAAAGCCTACATAAACGGACTAGGGGGAGTAGACATTGCCAAACAAAAGCTCGATAGATCCACCAATACCATTGATCAGAAGGTTTCTCTGCCTATTATTGATGACAATGGCGCGGTTATCGGCGCAATATGCATAGGCTTAAATGTTGACAATATATAGAGACCGCAACCTTTATATTAAACATCAGTAGATTATTTGGATTAATTAATAAGACTGGCCCGGACGAAAAGGAGCGCGGTCATTATTTAACGAGTTTTACTCACAACTAATCTCTTACAGGCCCCGGTCCGCGTAATCTCTAGAACTTAAAATAACCTTATAGAAAAAGGCCTCTTACTCTTTTATCCAAGGGATAAGAGGCCTTTTATTTAGAGCCTAATCAATTAATAACTTCTTGATTTTGAAGCCAGTTATTATATAATATTACCTTCATAAGAAAGGACAAGACATGGCAAACACTATACCAAAATTTAAAAAAAATAAAAATCAACGCCGGATTACTTGGGGTTGGATTATTGCCGCTATTATTATTCTTTATCTGCTGATTGGGACGAGTAACCCCTTATCAGGCATACCGAAAGATATAAAATATAGCGTATTCTATGGTATCTTAAAAAATAATCCCCGAAATATAAAGATGCTTTTCAAAACAGAGAACATCCTGCAGGGGGAATTAAATGAAAAAATAAGCGTAACCACTGATTACGGCACCGTCGAAAGCATAAAATATTTCAAGGTAAATATTCCTGAACGAGATGACGAACTGTTAAGCCTAATCAAAGAAAACGTTCAAGATTTTGATGTCAAACTTCCCAAAACCTTTCTCTCTAATCTTCTTTTTGGTTTCGGGCCTATAGCCTTACTGGTCTTATTTTACTGGCTGATTATGTCCAGGGGTGAACAATTAGGCAATAGAATTATGACCTTTGGTAAAGTCAGGCCCAAGATTGAAAGCGAAAAGCCCGGAGAAAAAGTTACTTTTAACGATGTGGCCGGCGTAGATGAAGCCAAGGAAGAACTTACAGAAGTAATTGAATTTCTTAAAGACCCGAAAAAATTCCAGCGCCTGGGTGGTAAAATACCTAAAGGAGTACTTCTAATAGGTCCTCCGGGAACAGGAAAAACGCTCCTAGCCAAGGCCGTTGCCGGAGAAGCTGAAGTGCCTTTTTACTCCATTAGCGGTTCGGATTTTGTAGAGATGTTTGTCGGTGTAGGCGCCAGCCGCGTAAGAGACCTCTTTGAACAGGGTCGTAAGGCCGCCCGTGTTTCAGGCAAGGGGGCTATTATCTTTATCGACGAAATTGATGCGGTAGGGCGCTTGCGTTTTTCAGGAATTGGCGGCGGCAACGACGAGCGGGAACAAACCTTAAATGCGCTACTGGTGGAGATGGACGGCTTCAATACCGTACAAGGCCTTATTCTAATAGCCGCGACCAACCGGCCGGATACCCTTGACCCAGCGCTTCTGCGCCCGGGAAGATTTGACCGGACAATTGTTGTGCATTTGCCGGACATTATGGGAAGAGGAGAGATCCTTAAGGTCCATACGCGAAAATTAAAACCTGCATCTTCGGTTGATTTGAAATCCCTGGCTTCCCAAACACCCGGATTCTCCGGAGCAGATATTGCCAACCTCTGCAATGAAGCCGCGCTCCTGGCTGCCAGGTACAATAAAGAAACTATTGAGATGATCGACTTTGAAAAAGCAGTAGAGAGAGTACTCATGGGCCCGGAGAAAAAGAGCCATATCATGTCTAAAAAGGAAAAACAAATCACTGCTATCCATGAATCAGGGCATGCCTTGCTTTCGCTAATCCTGCCGGGAGTAAACCCGCTTAAGAAAGTTTCCATTATCCCTAGAGGATTAGCCGGTGGTTACACCTTTACTCCTCCGCTTGAAGACAGGCATTATTGGTCAAAAACCGAACTTATATCCGAGATTACCCTCATGTTAGGAGGCAGGGCTTCCGAGGAATTAAATCTCAAAGAAGTTACTACCGGTGCCCAAAATGATTTGGAGATGGCAACCTCCATGGCGCGCAAGATGGTCTGCCAATTCGGAATGTCAGATAAACTTGGCCATATGACCCTGGGCAAAAGAGAAGGATTGGTATTCTTGGGACGCGACCTCATGGAAGAAAGAAATTACAGCGATGATACTGCCCGAGTCATTGATGAAGAAATAAGAAGCATTGTTGATAATGCCTACCGCAAGGCAATAAGTATCCTGCAGGAAAACTTGGGTAAACTAAAAATACTTACCGATAATTTAATCGAAAAGGAAGTATTAGATGGTCAAGAAGTCAAAAAACTACTTGAGATTAACAAGAGTGAAGTTGCTTAAAAAAATATGCGCATTATACAGACAAGTAATAAACTTGAAATCCTACAGCTGCTCAAAGAGATTAAAGTCGACCCCTGCGGCATAAAAATAATGTCTGATAAGGCTCAAGGATATTTGATCCGTATTAACGGTCTTTCTTGCATATCTGCCAACATACTCAAACAAGAAATGCTCTCTCTGGGGGCAGACGCGGCTGTCTCACGAAACTCCTTGCGCGCTCAGGTTAAATTTACCGATTGCCTGCTCATAGGCAATCTCGCGCAGCTAAGCCTTTTATGTTCCAAACTAAAAAAGCAACCCTTCAACCTTAAAGAATTAGGAGAGAATATTGCCTGTAACCTTGCAAATTACAGAATAAATAATTTTATAATTCATTGCTGTTGTTTTTGATCCCAATCAACAACATTTAATCCAAACTACGATTCAAGATTATCAACCGCCGTTTAAGTTTGATTTGGCTTTAGCTACTTACGATGTC
>JAHKBC010000269.1 GCA_018825725.1 Candidatus Omnitrophota bacterium | reverse complement strand
TAGGCTTTCCCTAAATATCCTAAAGCAGCTCCTTTTGTAGCACGTCCTTTTTGACCTGCATCTAATCCTGTAACATTATCATAAGTTGATGGTAACAAATCTGCAGCTGCTTTAAAGTCGGCAATTACTTGTGCCCATCCATCTTGTTGCGTTTTTTGTGGATAATAAACAGCAATGTCTGTAGGTAATGGTACGTTTTTAAACATGTTTACGGCATGAAACAAATACAATCCTCTTAAGAAATAGGCTTGACCTAAAATTCATTTTATGAAAGTAAAATGAATTTTACTCCGAGTTTTCCACGCTGCAAAAGAGTGGTAAGGCGAGGAGTGATAGTGAGGTTTTCGGTTAATTGTAGTTTTACCCAATTTGATTGTATGTAAGTTGTCGATGTTTAAGAAGGTACTTGCTGATCTGCAATAGATGAGCTAACGGCGCAAGTACAAATGGGTTATAATTAAGCTATTCCATTTGGGAGTGTTTATACTGGAGGGGAAACACCCGTTCCCATTCCGAATACGGCAGTTAAGCCCTTCAAGGCCGATGGTAGTGTACTCGTAAGGGTATGTGAGAGTAGGTAGGCGCTCCCTTAAATTTAAAATCCCCGTAGATTAAGTTCTGCGGGGATTTTAAATTTATACCGAGGATACCTCACTATGTTAATTTAGGTCTGACGAGGTATTGGAACCCGGCCTCCCCGTAGATTAAGTTCTGCGGGGATTTTAAATTTATACCGAGGATATCTTATTGCTTCAAATTTAGGAATATATTCCTTGACAATATTCTGGCCCGGAATAAGATTATTCTAGAAGGACAGAGTATATGTTTAATGCCCAAGAGGTTGATTATGGTACGCATTTCTGCAATATTTATCGAAATAAATACGAACAAATCTCGGTTTTGATCCCCTACCTTGTATCCGGTTTGCGAAACCACGAAAAATGTGTTTATGTTTATGACGAATTCAGCCCTGATGAAATATGCAGGTTGATTGTTGAATCCGGCATAGATGCTCAGAAATATCTAGAGACTAAACAGCTGGTGCTTTTGCCCGCAAAAGAAACCTACCTGACTAAAGGTTTCTTTTCCAGTGAAAGAATGTTGGAAGCGATTCAGGAGTTGTACTACGAAACCTTGAAATCCGGATTTAAGGGGTTAAGAGGCGCGGGCGAGATGCAATGGTATTTGTCAGATCCTCCTGGCGCGTTTGGATTGCTAGATTACGAAAATAGGATTAATGTCGTAGTCCCCAAATTAAGGTGTTTTGTTTTATGCCAGTATGATGAAGCAAGATTTAAAGAAGATATCCTTGCCGGTGTTATTCGTACTCATCCAGAGGTAATAATGCATGGAAATAGGCACAAGAATCCCTTCTACATTAAACCCGACTTATTCTCGGCTAAATCCAGGGAAGAATATTTTAAAGGAACCTATACCTGGTTGAGGGATAATATAATCAGCAACTAATCCCCATTTTTTAGAGAAATTTGCCCATTAATTATCTCACCACCTAAATTTATTGACACCTTGCCTATAAGGAGTAAAATATTTTCATGGGAGAAAAGCCCCTGCTACAGTTCATTGCTCTAAGTATTTACGTAGCATTCCTCGGCTTTATATTCTGCGACTTTTTTAAACTGCGTACTATTAAAAAAACTCTCTTCTTTATTGTCTTTTTATCTATTGTTATGATTGTTATTAAGGTAAGAAATGAATTTGATTTGAGCCTGATATTACCGGTACCGAC
Source organism: Candidatus Omnitrophota bacterium (assembly GCA_018825725.1). Taxonomy (GTDB): domain Bacteria; phylum Omnitrophota; class Gorgyraeia; order Gygaellales; family Profunditerraquicolaceae; genus JAHKBC01. The sequence continues at coordinate 430 of JAHKBC010000269.1, read as the reverse complement.
GCTGTTGGCGATTGGCTTAGGAATCTGGCAAAAAAGAAGGCTTAAACAATTGAATAAGTAATGATATTTAAGAAGAAGTGCCCCTATATCGAGAAATGCCCGATGTTTGCTTACCTTGAATCGGATTTTAGCCGGGCAAGCTACAGGATTATTTATTGCCTGCGCGATTTTGAGCGCTGCGTGAGAAAGCCCATAAGAGATAGGGGAGAGACGGTGCCGGATAAGATGCTCCCCGATGGGAGTATGATTGACTAAAAACCTACCCTGCGGGACTGACCCGTCTTTTCGGGTCTGTCCCAAAGGCTTAGCATACAAGGAGGTTTTAGATGTGTAAGACTTGTGCGAGGTATAAGAAGAAGGGGAAGAAGTCCGAGGTTATGGACTTTTGGGAACAGATGAGGATTAAGTACGGGTGAGCATGGCGGGCAAG
>JAHKBC010000268.1 GCA_018825725.1 Candidatus Omnitrophota bacterium | reverse complement strand
TACCATGATTGTGGCTATAGAATCTGGGCTAATTGCTACAAGTGGAATCGGCGATATTGATAAATTTTACAATGGTCAGAAGGTTACGGTTGATGCCACCCGCGGCATAATATTGGAGGGAGACGATTATAGGCTTGCTCCTGCAGGCAATGATTACAATGTCAGGCTGTTAGGAGTCCTGCCTGAAGGTTTCTCTCTGAATTTAAACGTCAATTCCGCTGAACTCAGTCAGAAAGGAAGGGCCTTTAGAAACAAACCCGATTTTAAGGGAATAGGGCTATTGCGGTTGGAATTTCTTTTGGAATTAATGAAAGGCGCTGGCGAAGGTTTTCTAAGATACGATAGCTATAAGATATTCACTTTGTTAGATAAATTAGGTAAAGGAGAATTAAGCGCTTCGGAACGGGCTCTATTGAATAAAATATTCGCATTTAAAGGCGATATTAAATATCTTAAGCCCCGCTTAGATGGTAGTAATGTTGTTGTTACTATTAACGGCGAAGAGCGAATTTATACATCCGGGCTAGAATTTTATCGGACGCACGTAGATGACCCCAAATACCCTCGGTATAGACCAGAGATCCCTGCAGAACTGAAGAAAATTGAAGAGTTTGATAAAATAACCCAAGGATTTATCTTGGGTGAAGAAAGATACTCTGACATATTATCCAGAGGAATAAAATCCATTGTTGAGCCGTTTATGGTAGACCCCTTAGAAATCCTGACTTTAACTCAACGCATCCGAAATCCTGACATTAGACACAAGGCTTTAGGTATAGTAGATGAATATGTACAAACATATTTAGAAAAAGAGGGCGCATTACCTACGGATGAGATTATTAAACATGTAGAGGACTTAATTGCATCTTATAAGGGAGTGATATCGCCTAGGGAAGAAAAATTACTTAAGTTAATAAAAAGGCACTTAAGTAGAGATTTCTTCATCCGCTTTGATGACCGCAAGAGCGATGAATACGCCAATGTTTTAGGTTCAATGGTGATGGTAGATAGGAATCCTATGTTAGGTTACCGGGGCATAAGGCTGATGTTAGATAACCCTAAGGTTACCCGGATGCAATTGGAAGCGATAAAGAAGGTAGTGGATATCGGAGTCCGCCAAAATGCCGAAGGTAAATTTGTGGGGTCGGGTAAATATAGGATACGGGTCTTCAGTCCCATAGTTTATGACCCAGAGCATGTTCGCCAGATGAATAAACTCTGTGATGAGGCAGGATTAACTGCTGACCGGGTTCAACGTGGTGCTATGACTGAGACACCCCAGAGCGCAGAATTGCGTCCTTTCTTGGAAGCCGGCATAGATTTTACTTCTACGGGCGGCAATGATATGCTTCAACTTCTCGAAGAAGTAGATAGGCAAAATTCCGCTGTCTGGTTTAATAGCATTACTTCACGCAGTATCCAAAGTTACCGTGTTTTAGCTACTCTGGCTAATGAAACTAAGAAATGGAACAAAGAAGTGAGAATCCCCCAGGGGCTTAAGCCGGTTACTGCGGGTTATTGCGGTAACTGGCCTGCTGATGACCCGGTGGGGTCATTAGTGCTATATTTATATGGATTTGATTCTGCTTCTATTACTATTCCCAGTATGGATAGAACTAATAATGACCTTTATCGTCTGCTCGACCATTTATACGGCCGCGATACGATGGGTTTATTAAATATACCTGAGGATAAAGAAAAAATAGTGAAAGACCTCTATGCACTAATAGCTGATACAAATAGACAAAAAGGATTGCCTAAAAATCTTATTGATATGCTCCCTGTTTTAAAAGTGGCTTTGGACCAAAGGCATTTTAATATTTATGACCAGATAGACCCAACCGCAAATCCTGAGATTAAAACTGCTTATGCCAAGGGTTCTGTCTCTTTATTCCATCTTTCGCTTCCTTTTCATTATCGGATTTTAGAGGAGTACGATAAAGGCAAAAAAGGGGATTTGTTTGTTGAAGAGACCCTGGAATATCTCTATAAAAAAATAGAGCAAC
>JAHKBC010000267.1 GCA_018825725.1 Candidatus Omnitrophota bacterium | reverse complement strand
GGATCTTAAGTTTCTTCATTTAGGCAAAGTATTCTTGACACGGCTGTAAAATAAGATTCCTTTTAAAACATCTACTGCCCGGACAAGCTGGTTATCTGTTTTGTATTTATTATCTTCAGCTGGTTTCTTTACTGCGGTGTCGATTTTTTCAAAAACATCTTCTGTTTCCTCAATTGCACCCTTATTATTCTGAACAAGCTCAATCTTTCCTTCCTCGACTATGATATCGGGGATTATGCCTTTTTCGTGTATCTGCCTGCCTAACGGAGTGTAATATTTACTGGTTGTTAATCTTAGGGCTGAGCCGTCTCCTAGCGGAATTATGGTTTGCACCGAGCCCTTGCCAAATGATTTTACTCCGATGATAATTGCCTTTTTATGGTCCTGAAGCGAGCCTGCCACAATTTCGCTTCCTGATGCCGAGCCTTCGTTAATCAAAATGGCAATTGGAATATTTAGCCAGGGTTTGGAATATTCGGCCTTAAATTGAAAATCTTGTTTTCCCTGCCGGCCTTTGGTGTAAACAATTATTTTGCCTTTTTCTACGAATCTCTCTGTTACCTTTACTGCGACATCCAAGAGTCCCCCGGGATTATTACGAAGGTCTAGTATTAAGCCTTTTAGTCCTTCCTTGCTGAGTTTTTTTAATACCTGATCTATATCAATGGCGGTATGTTCCGAAAACTCCACTAGCCTTATATATCCGATCCCGTCTTCCAGAATTTTGGCTTCTTTGATATCCTTGATTTTGATTATGTCGCGGATGATTTTAAAGTCTATGATCTTCTTCTCGGACTCCCTTAAAATAGTGACATTAACTGCTTCCGAAGGCTTACCGCGCAGTCTCTTTACAGCTTCGGTTAGAGTCATATCGCGGGTTATTTCGTTATTTATTTTTATAATACGGTCATTTGCTTTTAAGCCGGCTTTCCAGGCGGGGGTATCTTCGATTGGTGTGACTACGGTTAAGAGACCATCGGATATGGTAATTTCTATCCCAATCCCGCCGAATTTTCCTTCGGTAGAAACCTTCAATTCATTGTATGTTTCCGGGTCCATAAACTGGCTGTGCGCGTCTAGAGAGCCGAGCATCCCTTTTAAAGCGCCGTAGATAAGATCCTGGGATTTAACTTCATCTATATAGTCGGTTTGAATTAATGCCAGGGCGTCAGAAAAAAGGCCGACCTGCCTGTAAAGTTCGCTTTTTTTCTTGTCCATAGCGCAGAAGGCGTTATATGAAAAAAAGACTGCTCCTGCGGCGGCAATAAATATTATGGCGGATATTTTCATTTTACGCATTAACTTATCCTCCTCTTGAGTATTTCTTGAACAACTTTAGGGTTAGCTTTACCCTTTGATTTTTTCATTACTTGGCCTACCATGAACATAAGGGCATTAATCTTACCGTTTTTATAATCAGCAGCGGATTTAGGATTTTCGCGGATTACCTCATCGGCGTATAATTCCAGACTTTGGGTATCGGAGACTTGGGAGAGGTTCTTCTCCGCCATAATCTTGTCCGCATCTATTCCCGTATCGATCATGACTGGAAGAACTAACTTGGCGTTAAGGTTGGAAATAATTTCTTTATCTATTAATTCTAATAATTTTACCAGGTTTTTAGGAGTTAACTTAAGTTCGAAAATAGAGCAGCGCCTGATATTGGCTTCTGAGAGTAAAGGACCGATTAACCAATTGGCCATATTTTTCTTATCAATATTATTATAAAGTTTCAGGCAATCTTCGGAAAATTCAGCGTCTTTTCTGGAACTGGTGATGATTGCGGCATCATAAGCTGTTAATTTGTACTCTTGGATAAAACGCGCTGCTTTTTGTTCCGGTAGTTCCGGAAGCTCGGCCTTAGCCGCATTTATTTTTTCCCGGGTGATAGACAATGGCGGTAGGTCTGGTTCCGGGAAGTATCGGTAATCCCTGGCTTCTTCTTTAGCGCGCATGGAGTATGTTTTTTGTTCTTTTTCGTTCCAGAGGCGGGTTTCCTGGATCACTAATTCATTGTTTTCTAATAAAGCGCTTTGCCTCTTAACTTCAAATTCCAAAGCCTCCTTGACCGCTTTAAATGAATTCAAATTCTTTAATTCCGTTTTTATGCCCAACTCCTTCTCTTTTGTTTTCTTGAGTGAGATATTGGCATCGCATCTTAAGGAACCCTTTTCCATATCACAGTCTGATACATCCAGGTAGGCGATAATATTCTTTAACTTGGTTAGGTAATTATAAGCTTCTATCGGAGAATTGATATCCGGGTCGCTTACAATTTCTAAGAGAGCAACTCCGGCGCGGTTGTAATCTACGAGGCTGGATTCATCTTCGTGGATAAGTTTTCCGGCATCCTCCTCCAAATGAATCCTGCGTATATTAATGCGTTTTACCGTATCTTTAATTTTAATATCCAGAAAACCCTCTTTACAGATCGGCAGGTCATACTGCGATATCTGAAAATTTTTTGGGAGGTCCGGATAATAGTAATGTTTACGGTCAAACTTGGTGAATTCTTGTATGGAGCAATCTAGCGCAACTCCTACCCTGATTGCATAGTCGAGCGCCGTTTTGTTTAATACCGGTAATGAGCCGGGAAGCCCCAGGCATACCGGACAGACTTGGGAATTAGGGCTATTGCCGAATTCCGTGGGGCATCCGCAAAAAGCTTTGGTTTTTGTTTTAAGTTGAAGGTGAACCTCTAATCCGATTATGGTCTGGTATTTCATATAGTTAATTAAGAAATAGCAAAGGTATTCGGTTTCTGTAAATGCCACTCTGCGCTTTGTTCATAGGTATAGGCAGCCCTAAAAATTATCTCTTCGGCAAATGGTTTAGCCAGGATCTGTAGTCCTACTGGAAGCCCCTGTTGTGTAAAACCACAAGGGACTGAAATTCCCGGTATTCCGGCTAAGTTGGCCGAAATAGTATATACATCGGAAAGGTACATCTTTAATGGGTCTTGGGATTTTTCTCCAATTTTGAATGCCGGCGTAGGTGAGGTTGGGGTTAGAATACAATCAAAATCCTTAAAGATTTTGTCAAAGTCATTCTTTATTAGTGTTCTTACTTTTAATGCGCGTAAATAATAAGCGTCATAATAGCCGTGGGATAATGCAAATGTTCCCAACATTATTCTTCTCTTGGCTTCTTCACCGAAGCCTTGGCCTCTTGCGCGCATAAACATTTCGATAATGCTTTGTCTCTTCTCCTGATCTGGCCTAAGGCCGTATTGCACTCCGTCGAATCTGGAGAGGTTGGAGCTTGCTTCTGCTGTGGCTACAATGTAGTAGACAGGGATAGCGTACTTGGTATGCGGTAGGGAGACTTCTTGAAACTTCGCTCCCAATTCTTTAAGTTTTTTAATGGCTATATGAACTGTATTTTCAACTTCCGTATCTATTCCCTGGCTATGAAAATATTCTTTAGGCAATGCTATTCTCAATCCCTTGACATCGGATATGAGAGATTTTGTATAATCTGTAACCGGATGTTCTACTGATGTCGCGTCCATGGGGTCATGGCCGGATATTATATTCATTATTAAAGCCGCATCCTGGACATCGCGGGTAATCGGACCAATCTGGTCAAGACTTGAGGCAAAGGCAATCAGACCGTAGCGCGATACTCTTCCATAAGTAGGCTTAAACCCTACCACTCCGCAAAAACTGGCTGGCTGACGTATTGAGCCTCCTGTATCTGAGCCCAAGGCCATTATAGCTTGTCCGCTGGCTACAGCTGCGGCTGAACCACCTGAAGACCCCCCAGGTACTCTTTGTAAATCCCAGGGGTTATGCGAAGGGCCAAAACAGGAATTTTCAGTTGAAGAACCAAAGGCAAATTCATCCATATTGGTTTTTATACTCATTATTGCAGCGCCGGCGCTTTTTAGTTTACTTATTACTGTAGCGTCGTAAGGAGGAAGAAAGCCTTTGAGTATATTGGAACAGCATTCGGTGAGCGCGTCCTTAGTGCATATATTATCTTTTATGGCAATAGGTATACCTTTAAGCAGGCTGTTTGTGTTGTCTTGGGTTAATTTCACGCAAGGCGTGTCTCCTACCCTGACAAAAGCTTTGATCGATTTATGAGACTGCAGGATTCGTTCGGTTAATTGCTCGGCAATTTCTTCAGGCTGCAATTTATTATCACAGGCTTTCTTTAATAATTCATGGCATGTTTGGTTCTGAATTGGCATGTTTAATCGATTACCTTGGGTACCTTGAAGAAGCCTTCCTTTTTTTGCGGAGCGTTGGCCAGGGTTTTGGCGATAGGAAGAGTGGGTTTTAACTCATCTTGCCTGAGGATATTAGATGCAGGCAAGATATGGCTTGTAGGGTTTACCTGGTTTATATCGGCGCTTTTTAGCTGGTCAATAAAATCAATGATTGAATGCAGTTGCCCAGAGAGTAATTCCATCTCCTTCTCATCAAGGTTAATACGCGCCAGTTTAGCTATATATGCGACTTGTTCTTTATCAAGCATTTTCTTATTTTGATTGAAATTATAGAGAATTAGTTTAACATTCTTTACCTTAAATGTCAAAATATATGTGGACAAAATCCTTGAAATATGTAAAATAACTTAGTAAATTTAACAGCTTAATGAGGAGAAGATGAAAAGACAAAAAGGGTATATAATCCCAAAATATTATCT
>JAHKBC010000266.1 GCA_018825725.1 Candidatus Omnitrophota bacterium | reverse complement strand
CTTTGCCCGAAGAAAATTTGACTAGTGAAGTTGATGTTGGAGACATAGCCTACTGGCCTGAAGGCCAATGTATCTGCGTTTTCTTTGGGCCCACACCAGTCAGTAAAACTGATAAACCCGTACCGGCCAGCCCCGTAGCAATTATTGGCAAAACATTGGCTAATCCTGCGGAGTTAAGAAAAATCCTGGAAGATTCTGAAATAACCCTTAGTCTGGTAAATGATAGAAAAAATGAACCTAAGCCCGACCAGCAAGAAAGAAAACTCACCCAACCTGAAATCGATCTACTCGTACAGCAATTGCTAGCGCAGAAAGCAAAATAAACCAACAGCCTTTTTATTTGTAAATTTAGGGCTGCTAATCCTGAGGCTGCCCGTAAGAGTAGAGACCAAAAACCAGCAATAATATTCCGGTAATAAACACAGTAATAATCTGGTCCAGAGTGACCCTGCTAACAGCAATAATCCGCGACGTATAAGGATTGTAGGTATTGTAAAATATTTCCACATAATCGTCTTCGGAGAGCAGGTTATAGGCATTTTGGTCAATTTTATCCCGCATAGTATAGCTATTGCCATTGCGATCTTTAAAAACATACCTTACATACCAAACGCCCGCGCGCTGGTTTCCCTGCGCTTGAAGGTGCTGATTCTTGTCTAAGACCTGGCCAATAACCCTCTTTTCATCGCTCTTTATTGCGCGTTTTTCTATAAGATGTGATATGCGCAATATAGCCGCAAAGGAACCAAATATAACCAAGCTTGCGCCGATAAATAAGCATACTATTACAATAAACTTCTTCATTTTATGGCTATTGATTTAGCTTCTTAGATTATTAAAATTTTATTGCTCGAAACCAATGTAGAAAATATATATTAATAAGCCTCTTTCCGGGCAGTGGCGACCCTTAACCTATCCATAAAATGCATAATTGAGCGGATATGCTCTAAAATCTTACCGGCATCCTTTATGGAAACGCCCTCCCTCTCGTCCAACGGATCAACATAATCTCCTACAATAAGATTTATCATATACAGGGCATTTCTTACGTAATTACGGAATAAATAGTCGGTAACCGCATCCAGCTTCAAATCTTTAGCCTTGATTTCTTTAAAAAGCTGGTCTTTCTCATCAACGCTTATACTCTCCGGATGATAAAGCCCCTCCATTATCTCAAGCATGCGCTTGGTATAATCAAGGATTTTCTTCGCTTCATCCTTGGGAAGTATCTCGCCGCCGTCAGCATAGGAACGCACCAGAAGATTAATTACCACTATAGGGTCCCCGATATATTGATAAATCACATTCCATAGAACCTCAGGCACCTGGATGTGCTCTTGTTCTATTTTCTTAAAGAGCTCTTCGTCCCGGGGAACAATATTAGCCATTCTCACCCGCCTTCTGTTGGAATCTTAGCCTGAACCTCATTAATGCACTTATCCAGGTCCTCGATTTCAAAAGGCTTGGTAATATAGTGCATCGCGCCGAGCGCCTTTGTCCGCGAGATGCTCGTATTGTCGTAAATACGGGTAAGCATAACGCAGTTAGCGTCCTTATCTATCTTCTTGATCCGCTCCAGGGTTTCAATACCATCGATGGGAGAATAGGGCATATGAATATCGATAAATGTCAAATTCGGGCGTTCTTTTTCAAATACCTCAACCGCCTTAATCCCATCGTTGGCTCCGAACACGATAAACCCTTTTTTCTTATAAATCCTCTCCACCATAAAGACTATGCCGTATTCATCGTCAATTATCAAGATCTTAAATTGGCCCACGCTTTACCTCCGGATTTAATACGCCCAGATCCTCCCCTTACTGCCGCCAGGCAGGCAAAAGTAATCTATAATTCCATTCTTATAAAAGTGGAATCAAAAAAGCGTAGTAATGCGGAGCAAATATTACCGCATTGCCGCGGTATTGCATTGTTTTGTTTATATCTTCGTTTAACACCACTGCTTTTTTACATTCAGGGTATTTTTTCATGAACCCTTTTATTCCCGCCGGTATTTCAGGGACAAGGAGTTTCGATTTAACTTCTATGGCAACAGGTATACGGTCTTGAACCAAGACAAAATCAACTTCTTCTTTTTCTCTTGTCCGCCAATAAAATATTTCCTGACCGGCCTTTAAGTTCTTTTGCATCTCGTGGAATACGAATGATTCAAGAAGCGCCCCTTTATCCGGCCTCTGACCGAGCCCTCTGAAGTCGCGCAAGACGGCATTGCGTATCCCGGTATCAAAATAGTATATCTTATTTACCTGTTTAAGTTCCCTGCCACGGTTGGTAAAAAAAGGCTTAATTACATCCAGAAGAAACATCTGGTTTAAAATAGCTATATCCTTCCTTACCTGCCGCAAAGAATAATTTAGATCATTAGATACCCCGTTTTCGCTCAAAAGGCACCCTTCTTGAGCCGCGAGCAGGCTTAGCAGCCTATTGAAAGAAAGTATATCTTCTTCCCTTAATAACGCCTTGATGTCTTTTTGAATGTAAGTAGCCACGAGATCAAAAAGCAGCCTTTTCTTGGCTTGACGGTTTTTCTCATGCACAAGCCCGGGCATCCCTCCAAAAACAATGAATTCTTCAAGATATTTTTTTATCCGCCCGTGGACGGAAACATTAACAGAATGAGCCAATTTCGCCGGCAACCTTATGGTCTTTGGCTTGCTAGGAAGCCACTCCGAAAAGGAAAGCGGAAACAACCTGTAAAGCCGCCTCCTTCCGGCAAGGCTTTCTTTTAAATGTTTATGCATCTCAATTGCCGAAGATCCGGTCGCGCACACTTTTATTCCCTTTACCCCGTCATAAACTGCCTTAAAAAGCCTGGTGGCATTGGGTAAATAGTGAAATTCATCTATCAATATAACCCCCTTTTGCCGGCTTATATTTTTCAATGTCTCCCCGGTATCCCCGGAAAAATAATGCATATCAGAAGGCATCTCCAGGTTAAAATATTTACATTTAATGTCCCGGTTCCGAGAGTAAACGGCAACCTTCTGCAAAAGAGTGGTTTTCCCGACCTGCCTGGGGCCTACGATAATGCTAATCTCCTTTCGGCTAAGATCGGATATTATCTCGTCATAAACAATCCTTTTTAGGCTCATTCTGACATTTTATACGATTGTGTATAGATTGTCAATAAATTATTACCCGTTTATTTTATTCCCTTCAATCAAAAGGCTGCCCAAGAAACAGCGTAAATATTTGCAAGCCGCCGGATAAGTCTTACCCCATTCGCACATAAGCATACTATGTACTGATGCACAAAACAACATTTTTCTATGCACAAATCGACATTAAAATTTGCACATCGAAATTTATCGTAAATAAATTAATCCCTCGCAGAAATCCCCGGGCTTTAGGCCGTGGGATAAATGGAATTGTGCTTTTTCTGCTCGGGATGAATCCTAAGGACTTTAGTCCGGGGAGATTCAATACGCCCATTCTGTTTTGCCTTTTTCTTCCTGTTTCAGAGGGCCCTGCCATTCAATAATAGGCAATTCAAAAATAAACGTCGAGCCCCTGTCTTTGCCTTCCGATTCTGCCCAGATCCTTCCCTTATACCTTATGATAAACCCCTTGGCGTTGTGCAGGCCCATGCCAGTGCCTTCAGAAGAGGCCTTGGTGGTAAAAAAAGGCTCAAATATGGTATGCAGGCTTTCCTTGCTGATGCCATAACCCGTATCTGTTACTTCCACTCTTGCGGTATTATGGTTGACTTTGGAGAGTTTTAGGGTCAATTGCTTGGCTTGAGATGATTGCATGGCGTGAAGAGCGTTCTTGGCCAGGATAATCAAGACCTGCTGAAGCTCAGCCGCTACTCCTTTGACATAGATAGGCTCACCAGGGAGTTCTTTTGAGAATAAGACGAAATTGGCCTTGAGTTCGGGAGTATATAGCTTGAAGAAACCTTCCACCGTTTCCTGGAGATTTAAAGGCTCAAGCTCACCTGAAGTCTTCTGGCCGAACTGCCTGATGGCTTTGACCATGCCCATAACCCTTTGCGAGCCTTCCTTGATGATATCGCACATCTCCTCTACCTCTTCGCGCTCTTTTATATCACTGATGTATTTGACGAAGTGGCTCTTCAGGAACTTGGCAAGGTTGTACACAAAGGTCATTGGATTATCTATCTCATGGGCCAAAGAGTATGAGAAAGTATCCATCTCCTGCAATCTTGCTTTTCGGTGCCTATCTTCAATCTCCCTCCAGAAGATGCAGTTCTCTATGGCAAGGCTGGCGGAGTATGAGAATGTTTCAAAGATCAGGATATCATCAGGAGAGAAAGCTTGATTATTGGGCTTAACCCCTAAGACCATAAAACCCAATAAATCATCCTCCATAAGGCAGGGGATGATCAATCCGACTTCCGAATTCGGTTTTTGTGCGCTTATCTCTTCAGAGGTAAAGGGGCGCTTATGCCGTTCTAAAGACTTTACAAAAACAGAATCATAGGAGATAAAGTCGTCCAGTCCTGCCTGGGTTGTTTCGGGATAAAACTGTTTTAGGCGGTAACTCTTACTTTCCTCTTCCTTGAGGTAGATGGCGGCGAAGCTGGTCTTGACCGTATTCGCTATAGTAAGAACTATGGCTTTTGAAAGCTGATCCAAATCCCTTATCCTGATCAAGGTCTTGGACAGCTCCCTTAAAGTATTCTGATAATGCCGCTGATCCCTAAAAAGTATGTCTTCGGCTTTTCTAACAAGAAATATATATACGAAAGGCCCGGCGGTAGCTAACAGAGCCATTACCCCAAGAGGAAATACCCACCAATTAGAGCTAAAAAGTCTTAACAATAACCCCTGAAACCACGTAGCAATAACGAATGGAATTCCTAAAACAGCAGCATAAACAGCGATAAAAATACCGGTGCGGGTTATAACAACACGGATGTCCATAAGACGGTATTTTAAAATAGCGAAGGCAATTATAGAAGCCATCATTATTACAAAAATAAAACCAAATGGATATATTTCTATACCGTATTTCGGAATAAAATCGAT
>JAHKBC010000265.1 GCA_018825725.1 Candidatus Omnitrophota bacterium | reverse complement strand
TGGCAAAAAGCTCCTCTAGCCCCGGTTCATATATAGGGATAATGTTCTTTTTTAATTTATTGATTTTTTCCAGATCATTGTCCACGCAGATTACATGATTTCCCAACTCAGCCAGTGTAACAGCTGTAACTAAACCCACGTATCCGGAACCGATTACTGCGATCTTTTGCATATCAATATCCTCCGAGTAGAAAATAGGTATAGGTATAGAATGAAATTATGTTCTACCGAATTCATCCTTAAGACGGATAATGTCGTCTTCTTCCAGGTAATCACCTGTCTGCACTTCTACAATTTTTAAAGCTTTATTCCCAATGTTGGTTATTCTATGAATGCAGGATAAAGGGATAAATGTGCTCTCATTCGGATAAACCTTATACTTTTTCTTACCCTTAGTTATCTGGGCTACCCCATCAACTACTACCCAGTGTTCAGCGCGCTCTTTATGAAACTGCAGGCTCAATGAGCGTTTCGGTTTTACCTCTACCAGCTTTACTTTAAATCCTGTGCCGATATCCATCACCGTATAACTGCCCCAGGGCCTTTTTACTGTCCGGTGCGCGTAATGCTCCTGGCGTTTGTCTTTTTTAAGGATCTCAACGATATTCTTAACTTTTTCGCTCTCTCCTTTTTTGGTTATTAACAGAGCATCTGGCGTATCCACTATGATCAAGTCGTCAAGCCCTATAGTAGCAATAAGACGTTTATTGCCTAGGACCGTAATATTTTTGCTGTCTAAATTTATTACATCTGCCCTGAAGACATTGCCGGTTTTATCCTTGGTCAAGATTTCATCCCAGGCCTGCCAGCTGCCCAGGTCTGACCAACCCAGGCCTTTTGCTAGAATCATAAGAAGATTTCCGGACTTTTCAAGGATTGCGTAATCAAAGGAAATAGAGGGCATATTCTTCCATACCCTATCCATATCGCTAAGGTTTTTTAATTTAAGCAGCTGCTTATATATAACAGGCTGATTCATACTAAAGCTATTCAGAAATGATTTTACTGAACCCGCGAATATACCGCTATTCCAGAAATACTTTTTCTCTCTCACAAACCTTTTAGCAGTGTTGGAGTCGGGTTTTTCGGTAAAACGTTCCACCTCGTAAGCCAGTCTATGGTCCATAGTCGACGGTCCACAGTGGACTATGGTCTGCGGGCTGCGGACTTTGATGTAGCCGTAGCCGGTTGCCGGGCGGTCAGGCAAAATTCCAAAAACAACCAGGCGGCCTGCGCAGATAGAAAAAGCCTCTTTTAAAAGGCTTACAAATATATTTTTATTCTGAATAAGATGGTCGCAGGGCAATACACAAACTTTAGCAAGTGGATCTCTAAGATAAATCAAACGGCAGCTTAATCCTATGGAAGGAGCGGTATTTTTGCCCTCTTTTTCATAGATAAAATTCTCTTCGGGTATATTATAGGCAAAAGACAATTCCTGAATTTGCTGCCGGTAGAGCTCGGCTGTGGCTATCAGGATATTTTCTTTTGGAATCAGCGATTTAATGCGTTCCAATGTGGATTCAAAGAGGGTTTTACCTTTATGAAGAGAGAGAAACTGTTTTGGCTCTAAGGTCCTGCTCTGCGGCCAGAAACGGCTGCCTGTGCCGCCGGCAAGAAGTATAGCGTAATTGTGATTGGTTCGTGGTTCGTGGTTCGTAGTTCGTCGGCTACGGTTCATTTCTTGTGAGCTTTAAAATACTCCGCAGTTAATTTCAAACCTTGCTCAAAACTAATCTTAGGCCTATATCCTAATATTTTCTTAGCCCGGCTAATATCAGCAAGGGTCTTAAAAACATCCCCTGGCCGCTTGGGAAGTAATCTGGCTTTAATATTCTTTCCCAAAATTTTGTTTAAGATTGCTACAAGCTCTAATACGGTATTATCCTTACCATTGGCAATATTAAGCACCGCGCACTTTATTTTTGGCCGCGTAGCTGCCAGGATATTGGCCTCAACCACATTACTGACATAAGTAAAATCTCGGGACTGTTTTCCGTTTCCAAAAACAGGAGGTTTATCATTATTAAGCATACAGGTTATAAATTTAGGGATGACAACCGCGTACTCATCGTCAAGAGCCTGGCGGGGGCCAAAAACATTAAAATAGCGCAGTGATACAGTCTCTAAACCATAAATCGAGCTGAATATCCGGCAGTAATATTCTCCGGTTAACTTAGACAAAGCATAAGGAGAGATAAGTTGAGGCAAAGCTGATTCTTTCTCGGGAAATTTGTCGGTATCTCCGAATACAGAACTGCTGGAAGCCAATATAAAACGCTTAACACCCGCCTCACGGCCTGCCTGCAGCATATTCAATGTTCCGTCGATATTGACGGCATTATAAGAATGCGGGTCATCTAAAGACTTAGGGACAGAGCGAAGCGCTGCCTGATGCAGAACAAAATCTATTCCTTTAACTGCCTTCTGGCAGGATTTTAAATCACAAATATCTCCTCTAATTAGTTCGAAGTTCGCAGCTCGTGGTTCGCGGATAAAGCTTAAGTTTGATAATTTGCCTGAAGAGAAATTATCCAGTACGCGTACAAAATTTCCTTCTTTAAGCAGACGCTCAACGATGTGGGAGCCGATGAAGCCTGCGCCGCCAGTAACTAGAAATCTTTTTATAGCCATATTTTAGTCCCCCAATTAACTACTAAGCACTCCACGCAATGTACGGAGTAAATAAGCCATAAACGCCAGAGGCATGGCTTATTTAAATTCTATCTTCAGGAACCGCCGGGTGCCGACTCTAAGAACACCGGCACTATCCACTATAAATTTCTCATCTTCTATTCTTACGCCATTAAAATCAACGGCCTTTTGCTGGATAAGCCTGCGTACTTCGTTACGGCTCTTGACTAAACCCGCCTGGGTTACTACATCAATGATAGATAAAGGCTGCGTTAAAGAAAGTACCTCCAGGTCCTCAGGTATTTCTTTAGAAGAAAATACCCGCTCAAATTCCCGATGGGCGTTATCAGCATCTTCAAGAGAATAGTACTGCCGGATAATATCCTTAGCCAGGCTTACCTTAGCATTTCTTGGATGTATGGACTTAACTTCCTCTAAGTTATCGTCGGTAAGCAGGGTAAAGTATTTCAACATCAACTCATCGGAAATAGACATGATTTTACCGAACATATCCTTTGGCGTATCATTAATGGCAATGTAATTGCCTAAGGACTTACTCATCTTATTTACCCCGTCAGTCCCCTCTAATAACGGCATAGTCATCACTACCTGGGGCTCCTGGCCAAAATCCTTTTGCAGGTCTCGTCCTACTAAAAGATTAAATATCTGATCCGTGCCTCCTAACTCCACATCCGCCTTTAATACTACCGAATCATACCCTTGTAAAATAGGATACATAAACTCTAGCAGCGAAATCTCCTGATTCTGCTCCAGGCGCTTTTTAAAATCCTGGCGCGCCAGCATCTGGCTTACCGTAGTATGCATGGTCAGGCGCAGGATCTCGGCAACAGGCATCTTGGAAAACCAGTGGCTGTTAAAAACAACCTTGATCTTTTCGATATCCAAAATCCTGGCTGCCTGTTTTTTATAGGTCGAGGCATTTTCCTGCACTTCTTCCGGGCTGAGGGTTTTGCGTAAACTAGACCTTCCTGTGGGGTCGCCTATGCAGGCGGTAAAATCACCTATCAAGAAATAAACCTCATGGCCCAGGTCCTGGAATTGCCGGAGCTTGCGCAATAATACAGTATGCCCCAGATGTATATCAGGAGCAGTCGGGTCAAACCCTGCCTTAATGCGCAGAGGCCGTTTCTCGCGCACCGCAGCCTCTAGCTTCTTAGCCAACTCCTCTTCAGAGACAATCTCCACTGCCCCGCGCTTGATCAGTTCTAATTGTTTGGCTATATCCATAACTACTCCTAAATAACTAGGTAGAGGTATAGGTAAAGGTATAGAAAAGCTTTGTATCTAATTTCTTAATGACATAATTATTTTGTTTAAATCATTGTATAGTTTAACAAGCCTATCATCAAGGTCCTTTATCCATTCACCCTTAAAGTATTTGACTCTTTTAGCATACTCTAAATGACTCTGAGTTTCAACAGTAGAGCCTCTGGCGTAGTAATAAAAGTTTATCTTATCTGATGTATGGTTTCTACCATAGGCTTCGGATATATTGGCTGAAACGCTCAAAGCTGCTCTTCGGAGCTGAGAAGTCAATCCGTAGTCTTCTTTCTTAGGTAAATGCTCTGTCAATTTAAAGACATCCTCAGCAACCGCCATAGCTTCCTGCCATATTGGCATATCTTTAAAGGACTTAAACATTATTTCTCTACCTATACCTCTACCTGTACCTTTTTCTATATCTTAGCGGAGAGGCCGACCTTGCCCTGCTCCACGTCCATCTTAATAACCTTTACTTGAACCTTATCTCCGGGCTTAAGCTCTTTAAGCTTAGCAGGATCTATTTCGTCGGAAAAAATCAATCCTTCTATCTCATCATCGATCTTAACAAAAACCCCGAAATCGGTAATACTTACCACTTCGGTATCCAGCATAGTGTCCACAGGATAATTCTTGGCAATCTCCGGCCAGGGATTTGGCTGCAATTGCTTTAACCCCAGGCTAATACGCTGGTTCTGGTTATCGATAGACAGAACCACAACCTCGAGTTTCTGCCCTTTCTTTAAAACCTCCTGCGGATTATTGATCTTTTTTGTCCAGGATATATCCGAAACATGCACCATGCCTTCCAGATTATTATCCATTTCCACAAAAACACCGTACTTGGTAAAACCCTTGACCTTACCTTCAACCTTTGAACCAACCGGAAATTTATTCTCTATATCCAGCCAGGGATTCTGCTCCAGCTGTTTTAAGCTTAAAGCAATCCTGCGGCTCTCACGGTCGATAGTAAGAATCTGACTTTCAACCATATCTCCGATAGCAAAGACCTCGTTGGGATTGGAGATTTTTTTAGTCCAGGATATCTCAGAAACATGCACCAGGCCTTCAATACCCTTTTCCAATTCCACGAATACTCCGAAGGGCACGATATTGACAACTTTTCCCTTAATCTTAATACCTACGGAGAATTTTGACTCCACATCCTGCCAGGGGTCAGGCAGCCTCTGTTTTAACCCCAGGGATATTTTATTATTATCCCGGTCAATATTTAAGATTACCACTTCTATTCTGTCTCCTACCGCCACAATCTCCGAAGGATGGGATATCTTAAACCAGGACATATCCGTAATATGCAGCAGGCCGTCTACCCCCCCCAAATCAATAAAGGCTCCGAAATCAGTAACTGCCTTGACCAATCCGGGGTAGACATTGCCGACTTTAAGCTCCAGCCAAATCTTCTCCTTGGCCTCTTCCCTCTCCTTCTGGATAGCCTCTTTGCGCGAAAGTATAATACTGTATCTTAATTTGTTCAGTTTAATAATCTTGAACTTAAAAGATTTATGCAGTATATCCTTATCCGGCACATTCTTAAAACTCGACAATGATGCGGGCAGAAATCCGTCGATACCCTTGACGTTGACCAAAAATCCGCCTTTGACTTTCCTGGACACATCGCCATCGACAATTTCATTATTTTCAGAATGCCTGACCACGTCATTCCAACCCTGCATGCAGCGCGCTTTTTCGCGGGAAAGCTTAATCATCCCGGCATCATCCTCGATGGATTCAATAAAAAAATCCAACTCTTTGCCTACCTGCATTTCGTCACGGTTGAATTCAGCTGCCGGAACTAACCCCTCGGATTTAAATCCCACGTCTACGAGCACCTCTTTAGACTTTACTGAAACTATCCTACCTTTGGTGATCTGATTCTCGCGCATCTCCTTGATACTGTCATTATAAAGTTTCTCTAAAACTGATCTATCTTCTGGCATCTCAATGAATCTCCTCTCTTATTTTTTATTTTTTTAATGGATCTTTGTAAATACTTATTCACGGATTAACACGAATAAAAAAACACCTCCTTTACACATGATTTTTCGCTTCCTTAATGCCGAGCATAATGTTTTCGGCAACAATTTCATAGTTTGTATAATTTTCAATTTTTACCTGTGGCCCAATACAAACATAAATAGGATTAAATCTTAGTCTTTGGGCATGTTTGGGTAAGATCGTTTCTGTGCCCTTGATATAAACAGGGATAACCGGCACTTTTAGTTTGGCAGCTAAGAAACCGACTCCCGGTTCTGCCTTACCCAGTACGCCAGTCTCCTGGCGCGTGCCTTCGGGAAAAATCAATAAACCCTCTCCCCTTTTTACTCTTCTGAAGCTTTCTTTAAAAGCGGAGATATCTCCTGTTCCCCTCTTGACTGCAAATGCCTGAATCTTACCCATATACCAACACATAAAAGGATTAGAAAACAAATCCTTCTTCGCCATATAATTCAGATCCAGCCGGGAACACGCTACGCCGGCAACTGCCGGATCAAGATAGCTTACATGGTTTACCGCTAATATGAATCCTCCGCGGCGCGGTATATTCTGGGCACCCTTTACTTTAAGCCCGAAGAATACTTTTAATACCAGCCAACAAAAGAACCTTGATATTATATAGATCATCCCTTAAGCACTATCGACTTGCCCAAACTCACCATTCTTTTGGACTGAGCCAGGCTCTTGGATTCAGCGTAGATACGGATAATCGGCTCTGTGCCAGAGGCCCTGAAGATCAGCCAGCTGTTATCCCGGCAAATTAACTTTACTCCGTCATAATCTTTTATATCTACAACTTTTTCTCCGGCAAGTTCTTTTATATTCTTAACCTTTTGGTGGTCAAATTTCAAGTTACTGATGCGTAGGTCCTCGCGCTCGTAATAATAGCGGCCGTATTTCTTCTCCATCTCCCGGAGTATCTTAATCATGGACTTCTTGCGATAAACCATCATCTCTAATAACAATAATCCGGCGAGGCTGCCGTCACGCTCGGGTATATATCCTTTAAAGCCCATGCCCCCTGCCTCTTCTCCGCCGACAAGTATGTCTTTAGTCTGCATTAGTTCGGATATATATTTAAAACCAACAGGGGTTTCATACAACCGCATCCCCAGCCCCTTTGCAATATTATTAATTAAATTCGTGCCGACAAGTGTTTTAACTATCCCTCCGGACATCTTTCGGTCCTCGTGTAAATGCAAGGCTAAAAGTCCAAGTATTTTCTGCGGATAGACAAATTCACCCTTACCGGCAAAAGCGGCAATCCTGTCGGCGTCCCCGTCTAAAACCAAAGCCAGGTCATAATTACCTTTCTTTATTCTGGCTATAGTGGGCGCTAAATTCTCCAATACCGGCTCAGGCCTTAAGCCTCCGAAAGACGGATTAACCTCCTGGCGCATGAATTCCAATTTTATCTTCGTGCCTTTAAGAACATCCTTTAATAAACTATTCCCGCTGCCATGCATGGCATCTACTAAAACTTTAAACTTGGCATTCTTTAATTTTTTGAAATCAATATAACTGCGTAGAAACTTCACATAATCGCTAACCATATCCAGTTTGACTAATTTACCCTGGCGTTTGGCGGAAAGCTTCTTAGGGTGGGCTAAAAGTTCCTCGACCTCTTTAGTGACCTCTGTGCCGGCTGCGCCGCCCGAGGAGGTTTTGATCTTAATTCCGTTATAGGAATAAGGATTATGGCTGGCGGTAATCATTACCCCCGCGGTAAGTTTCCCCTGCCGTACTGCAAAACTTAAAGTAGGGGTAGGTATTGCCCGGTCGGAAAGGACAACATCTATACCGTTAGCAATCAATATCCCGCTTACAGCCTGCGCGAATTCCTTGGATAGAAAACGGGTATCGTAACCGACGGCAATTTTTAGTGGTAAGGGATAAGTGTTAAGAGACAGGTAATATTCGGCGATGGCCCGGGCAACTTTACGCACATTGGCAAAAGTAAAATTATCGCTGATAACCCCTCTCCATCCGTCAGTCCCGAATTTTATTTCCTGTTTCAAATCAGGCATTTAAGGCTCCTTATGACTTTTGAATAATTATGGGATTTAAAAATATAAGAACCTGCGGCTAATACATTGGCGCCTGCCTTAACTACCATCCGGCCGGTCCGCTCATTTATTCCTCCGTCGACAGAGATATCACCCTTAAAGACTTTGCGCAACTGCTTTATCTTAGGCACTGCCGACTGAATAAAGTCCTGGCCGCCGAAACCGGGATGCACCGACATAACCAGAATGAAATCCACTAAATCCAAAACCGGCAATATCTTTTTAAGCGGCGTAGGCGGATTCAATGATATTCCTACCTTAACCCCTTTTCTTCTTAGTTCTCGGCTGATAGTTCTTAGCCTGCTTTTACTAATGGTTTCGATATGAAAAGTAATCATATCGCTGCCGGATTTAACAAAACTATCGACGTAATCCTGCGGATTTTCAATCATTAAATGCACATCCAGAGGCAGCTTAGTAACCTTGCGGATATCCTTGACCACAACCGCTCCGATGGTAATATTGGGGACAAAATGCCCGTCCATTACATCGATATGCAATAAATCCGCTCCGCCAAGCTCTACCTTTTTTATCTCTTGAGCAAGACAGCTGAAATCTGCTGATAATATTGATGGCGCAACTTTTATCATGGTTTTTGGCTTTTGGCTTTCAGCTATCAGCATCAGTTTTTTTGAGCAAAAAGACTGACGACTGAAAGCTAATTATATAAT
>JAHKBC010000027.1 GCA_018825725.1 Candidatus Omnitrophota bacterium | reverse complement strand
ATACGCGATGTGCTGAAAATCGTATTAAGCATGGGCGGCTATAATGATACTGAGTTTGCTGTAGATGGAGCTGAAGGCCTGAAAAAATTCACGGAAGCCGTTAATACTGGAAAACCTTTTACGCTGGTAATAAGCGATCTGACTATGCCAAAAATGAGCGGGATAGAGCTTTTTGAGCAGGTTCGTGAGCTAGGTTTTAATGTTCCGTTTATACTAATAAGTGGTTATACGCAAGAGAAAATACCACAAGCGGGAAATGTAAAATTTATCGCAAAGCCGTTTAAGCTTCCGGAGCTATACGGCACAATAGAAGAACTTCTGGAAAAATCCGCAGCGGCGGACAAGAAAAACGATTCTCCAATTGAGCCAGTGCGCCCAGTTGAGAAGATAGCGGGTAATAATAACAAACAGAGGCCGAATGAATATAAGGCGAGCAATAGCTTAATCGTCTCCAGCCCGATAAATAAAGTAACCCGAGATATCAACGCGCAGAATAAGCCTTACGTAGACTACGTCACTTCATCCGGCATCATCCGCGCCGGGCCGGCAGCGCTGATTATAACTGCTATTCTAGGTTTAATTGCTTCAGTCCTTTACCAGCCATTAGTTCTAATCATAGCTCCGATATTAGCAGGCCTGGCCCAGGCCAACCTCAGCACTACCAATTATTATATTAATAATTTTGAAGCACAGGCGCCGAAATTATTACCTTACATACCTTATCTCCTGCGCGATGTAAGCTTGATACTATTTACCCTTAAAGCCATCCCTGCTTTATTAGGGTTAATTCCTGCAGGTCTGCTTTATACGGCCCTTTCTTATGTGGTTGCTCCTGTATTTGTCTTTCTGGCAGCAAGCTACACTACTTTCGATATCTACCTTATTAAGAATAATATTAAGCCAGCCACCTTATCTTTAACAGAGAGAAAAGGTTTATTTGATATTGCCCTGCTTTTTGCTTTGGATAAATATTTAGGAAAGAAAGTACAGGCAAAGCAGTATTCCATTAAAGATTATGCCAACTTCTTTGTTAACAAACCCTCAAGGTTAGTCTACTTGTCTTTATTAGGGGGCTTAATAGGGTTGAGTTTCTCCTTTGGCTGGCCGTTATTCGTAAAGGGAGCAATAATTACTCTGCTTATGCCTTATCTATACAAAGTAACAGAGGAGTTTTTCGGCAGGGAGATCAAAGGCAACATCTTAAAGACTCAGAAGGTAAAAGAGATTAGCCAGAACGGTAAAGATGATGAATTGATTGACTTAGTTAAATCTTATCAGAAAGAGTTAGATAATACTCCGTTTGGCCTGAAATTAACCTATTATCTACCCAGGGCAGCAGGGAAATTATTTAAGTATAATTTCCCTGTTCTGTCCGGCATATTTACCTTTGCCCGTTCGCGTCTGGTTATGGCTTTTGTTTCCGGAATCATCGGCCAGGCAGTATTACCGATAATCTTACCGGTAGAAATGGCAGCAGTAAGCATCTTGAGTTTTGTAGGATTATCATCATTAATTCCTTTTGTATCTTCGATATATCTGCCGCACACTATCGCGTCCTTATTAAGTACCGGATTCCTGGTAATTAACCTTAAGATAATTGATTTACCCAGATATAGGGATATGCTTCAGGATATATATGCTTCCAGGTTCGGCCTAAAAAGTTTTACTTTAGAGGCCTTAATCGAGAAGAAAAAAGGCGCTGCCTTAAGCGATGCTGAGAAAGCCCTCGCCCTTTCTTTAAGGGGCAGCCCCACCCAGAGAAAGATGGCTACCGGAAGATACACAGTGCCTTTAGGCTTTAGCCTTAAATATTATGTTACTCTTGATATTGCCGCACTGATTGTTATTATAACTTCTCCTTTCTCCCCGTTATTATCGCAATTATCCAGATTCTCTCCGTACTTTCTGATATACCGGAAGATAGGGTTCTGGCGCAGTTTCTTGTATATGTCTACAATCAGCGCTGAAATCGGCGCTGTAGTAGATTCCAGCCATGCCCTTGCCGAGCATCCGGTCTTTAATATTGTGGGAGAGCCTTTATATAGGACAGTAGAGGCGTTAGAGATCAAAGCCTTGAGCTGGGGTAATGATGTAATCCATGCAGTTGAAAAACATAGCGGATTATCTTTGACTCAAGCAATGCATGAGGTTATGAGAGGCAATAAAGATTTAAATATCTGGTGGAATAAAGTAAGAGAGCTAGAGGGGATTAATATGCTTTTGGGCTCTGCGGATAAATCTTTAAGAAACGTCTATAACGATGCTGAATTAAGGTCAATAGCAGCGAAAAATAACATTGATTTCAATAAACTATTCATGTTAGCCCTAAATCACAACTCCAAAGTAAATAATGATATTAAGACTGCCTCAATTGACGAGAAGTCTTTTAGAGATATGTTCGGCAGATTATTGGTCTTTGTTGTTGCACTGAATAAAGAAAGAGATGTTTTATCTGGGGCAAGTAATGATCCGGCCAAGCCCAGGGAAGGAAAGACTGAAACCCAGGCGATGCTGGAATTCCAACGGTTAAAGAACAATGGTTATCCGTCTTTTGATGCTGTTACAACCAAGACGCCTTGGGTAAAGGAAGTAATGGATTATTTAAAGAAAAGCGATTTGAGAAGATGGCAGTTCTTAAAGTATTTAGTTAGTGCCGGAAGAGTCAGGGCCGGGCCTAATGACATCTTCTACGGCGCTAATGGTTTTGATATCGAAAATAAAGGAAGAGTAATATTAATCGCCATCAATGATAATCCTGAATTAGCTGCTACATTACTGCATGAATTATACGCACTTGAAGCCCGTCCGCACATAGCTAATCTTCTCCAAGAGTTTAAGTTCAAGCTTTTCAGCCTAAAGAAAGAAGTTAATTTAGTGTCTTTGTGGAATGCATTGATTAATTCAAGCATGGCTTTTGCTGCTGATGAATCAATGGCTCCTATGGTCAGGCTGCCCATAGTTCACGCCGTTAGGATGAAGATTGAGAAACCCGCGGAGAAGTTGATTTACAAAGAGAGAAGAGATTTAAAGGATCTATCTAAGACTCCTGAATTGGCAGAAAAGAAAAACCCGGAATATATTGTCAAGCCAGGCGACTACCTCATCAGGATCGCTAGATTATATAACCTGACCTGGCAGGATATTTACAATGCCAACAGAGCAACAATTAAGGATAAGGATCTTATCTATCCCGGACAGAAGTTAGTTATTCCTTTATCTGCAGAAAAAGTAGAAGTATCCGTAGAGAAAGAATTAAGAAAAACAGCCGAAGGCAAAGAGAGTAGAGAATATACCGTAAAGCCAGGCGACTACCTCATCAGGATCGCTAGATTATATAACCTGACCTGGCAGGATATTTACAATGCCAACAGAGCAACAATTAAGGATAAGGATCTT
>JAHKBC010000264.1 GCA_018825725.1 Candidatus Omnitrophota bacterium | reverse complement strand
TTCCTTCTTTTTCAAGTTTAATTAAAAGATCATTCTTCCAGGTTTTTCCTGACCCATTAAGCACGCCAATAACTTGGATATCAAAATCCTTTCCATACATATCTTTAAAAAGCTTTCTGGTCGCTATGGCATGTTCATCGCTGACAGCGTTAATAACATCCGCTAATCTTATTGCCGCGTAACAAAAATCAACTATGCCGCCGGGCCTTAAAAATGTGGAGCGGAATTGAAGATGTTTATGTTCCGGGATACCGATACTATACATCATCCTGTTATCGTCCGTATGTAAACCTGTCGCCTGAAACACCTCTAGCCCTCCGGGGACAATGGTATGATTAGTATAAATAATAGCGGTTTTATTGAATAAACTGTCTGCCCTGGCTTGAGCAGCCGCGACTACGGTATGCGCTTCATTAAGATGCAATATATCCGGGATAAGTTTTAATTCTTTCATAAGCTCGTATGCAGCCTTACCAAAGACTACTTCCTGGGCAAAACGGCGCGCCCTATCTCCAACATAAAGAAAATCCAGGACTTTGGGTGAATATAAAAGATATAACGGCGTTCCTCCGCGGTTAACCATGAAGACCTGAACTTTTCTCAAGGGGTTTTTGTAAGCATTGCTATGATCTTCTTCATCCCAGGCATGAACCCCTAAAACTAAAGGTTTGCCGTCATCCGTATATACCCTTTGCAAAATACCCTTATCAATAAGTTCCTGATAATCGATATTTATTGCCTGGCCGTCTTTCCTGATTTTGGAATACGCAGGCATAATCCCGTAGGCGGTCATCCCTATTTCAAATAAACCTTCCAGTTTATCGCCAAAATAAGCTCCCAGGCCGCCTTTAGTGTTGGCGTTTTGCGCGTCATAGTCCTCAAATTCCGGAATATTGCCTTCCATAGAAAGAGTGACGATGGTTTTATCTATGAGCTCATTGGCATTATTCCTCAACCAATCACTCTCCACCGCCGAGCTGGACACCTTTCCAGCAGGGGACACTCTTCCTAAGCCTGATTCACGAACTCTACGGAAGGGTGTCCCCTGATTATCTACCGCTGAGCTGGCCTGTTTCTTCCAATATACTCCATTCCTGATCAATTCTTCTTCAGGGTAGAGGTCCGGGTTATTCAAGTTGTTGTCAGCAGAGACTCCTTTTAAATCTACAACTTCAGGCTCTTGTGTTAGAGGGTTCATACCTTCAAAATAAATTACAGCCTTACCTCCGGTTATGCCTTGATTGATCACTTGGGCTGCAACAACACCTAACTTCTCTCCCATCAGGATATCGTAGGCATCAGGCGTAGCGCCCCTGGCCTCATAATTTAAGACAACCCGGTTGACCTTGTGTGATCCGCCTAAAACTTCTAAGGCCTTGATGATGAAGTTAGAGATGCCGGCAAGCTTGGTGACGTTGCCGTGGGGGTCGAATTCAGCCTGCCAGGCGGTTTTAGCGAATTGAGCGGCTAATTCAGGGTCTTCTAGGAGTTTACTTAAGTCAGTAAAGGCCTCTCCTCTTGTAGTATGAATCAGGCCGGAGATGCCCTCTACGGGAAGGTCATGCCTTAGCCAGCGCTCTCTTAGCTCCTGGTCTGAACCTAGACGCAACATCTCAGCTTTTAGTTCCGGAGGCATAAAGCCTTCGGTAACCACCACTACTACGCCGCCATGCTCTTTCTTGATCTTTTTGGCATGCTCGGCAATAGAGCGTAAGGATGTGGCTTTTTCAGGGGCAATGATCATTACTAAATCCCGGAACTCGGTAATCTTACGCTGTTCCTCTTTGGATAATTCATTAAAGTTATCCGGATAGCGCCTGCCGGATTCATAGGCGAGCTTTCCGCAGGCCCTGCCAAAGGTCTCGACCACATGCCACTGATTATGGGTAAAGGCGTTCTGGGCTACAGCCCAAATCTCCCTCTGATATACGCCTACTGCGGTATGGAATCCTAACATCTGGGCAGGTTTACCAACTACCCAGCCATCTCCATCTATACTCTTAAAGGTACCGACTATGATCAGTTCGGGTAAAAGCTTGGAGAATTTCTCAAGTAAGCCTAAGTGGTCATTGCCGCCTGTGCCATATAAGAACTTAAAGCCGGATACGTTACTTAAGGTAGTTTTACGGATCTTTTCAAACTTTATCCTATCTTCTTCGGTTTTAGCTTTCTCAAGGGAAGGTACAGGGTCTTGCCGGGATGAGCCGTAAGGAGTAGAGGATTGACCTAAGAAGTCTAAGGCTAAAAGCGGGTCGA